>NZ_JBHFLM010000124.1:0-8290 GCF_041928655.1 Pelatocladus sp. BLCC-F211
TCCGGGTGGTATGTATTACGCTTCGGCGCCAGAAGTAGTCGGACAATGTAGTGTTAAACCTTTATCACTAGGAAAAACAGCAGATAAATTTATTCCACCCTACAAAGAACCATTTATTTCTCTGCAACAATGCCCACAACAGCGCAACCAACTCAATGCACCTGCCTTTTTGAGTGGTGAATATCCCATTACCAGACGCTTATTTGTGATTGTCAAACAAAACAATCAAACCGATCAGCAAGCAGGAGAAACCTATGCTAATTTGCTGCTGACAAACCAAGGTCAAGAATTAATTGCTAAAACTGGATTTGTCAGGATTAGATAATTTATTGAATTTGTTGTTTGTTGTTGGTAATCAACAATCACTAACAACAAACTATTAACAATTGGTAAATGACTATGTCACAAAAAAATGAAACGCCAATTTTGATATTGTCTTTATTAATCACTGTTGGCTTGATTGGGGGCGGCTTTTGGTGGTTCACCAGAAAAACAAGTCTTAACTTTAATCAAGTTACCAAACCTCAACCGATTAATTCCACTACTCCCAATATCACTCAGCCAAAATCAAGTGGCAATAATTTTGCCTCTGTTCAAAATGTCCCTACAGGATTATTCAACTATGGAGGTAGCACCTCTTGGGCAACCGTGCGACTCGCCGTTGATCCAGCAATTCAAGCAGCACGGCCAGAGTTTCGCTTGCGTTATGTAGAGCCTATCAGCGGTAATCCTGGTTCTGGTACAGGTATCCAAGCATTAATTGATGGTCAATTAGCCTTTGCTCAGTCGTCTCGACCAATTCTAGATGAAGAACTTAACCGTGCTAAACAGCGTGGATTTACTTTGCAACAAATTCCTGTAGCAATTGATGGCTTGGCAGTAGCAGTAAATCCTAACATTAATATCCCAGGACTAACAGTAGACCAGTTACGCTCTATTTACACAGGCAAAATCACAAATTGGAGTCAAGTGGGTGGGTCTAATATCCCTATAAAGGCATACTCTCGCCGCATTAGTGATGGCGGGACTGTAGAATTATTTGTCCAAGACATCTTGGGTGGTCAAGATTTCAGCTCTAATGTGGAGCTTGTTGCCACCACCACCCAAGCCCTAAATAAAGTGGCTAGTAGCCCTGGTGGCATATATTACGCTTCTGCCCCTGAAGTTGTTCCTCAATGTTCAATTAAACCCTTGCCTTTGGGGCGAATGCAAGGGCAATATATTGCTCCCTACCAAGACCCCATTGTCCTCCCTTCTGAGTGTCCTGGTAGACGAAACAAATTGAACATTGAGGCTTTCCAATCTGGAAAGTATCCAATTACCCGCAATCTGTTTGTGGTGGTCAAACAGAATGATCAAACCGAGCAGCAAGCGGGTGTCGCTTATGCCAACTTGCTGCTGACTGAGCAGGGACAGGAATTGATTTCCCAAGCTGGTTTTGTCAAAATTCGCTGACACCTGTCAGAGACAGACTACAAAGTGGCAAGATTGCCAATAGACACCCCTAGAACCCTCTATTAAGCGCCTAAGAACTTTTTAGGTGGTTTTATTCTTTTAGAGGATTACGCCTTCCCGTCAGGATAGCGGTGGTGGGCGCTATTCCTATCTGGTAGGGCGACTTCTCATCAAAGAATTTGGCAACTGTGCTTTAGCCGGCTCTGTTAATCGATTCTGCTGGCAAGCAAATCAAATTATCTCCCTGGGTGAGGATTAAGCCGCGCTGACGCAACTTGCCCATCAAACGGGTGACGGTAACACGAGTCGAACCAATGGCACTGCCAATTTGGGCATGAGTGAGGGGGAAAGGTAAACAATAGCCACGAATCACTTCTGGATCGGTTTCACTCATTGCCGGCTCTCCATATTCCTCAATCAACAATGTGAGGAATCCTAAGAGTCGGTCAATCGTGCGGCGTTGCCCTAAAGCACTCAGCCACAGCAGTTTACGCTGGTGCTGATATCTAAAGGCATCCATAACTTCACGTCGGAAGTGAGGCCAGTTGTCTAAATCGTGCCAGTACATCCACAGCACCGCTGTTTGGTCAACGTGGGCGTAAGCCTGGAGCGTGAATGGTGATTGAGCAACAATTTCAAAGGGCTGTCCTGCACCCACAAATCCTAAGAAGGCTTCTTCCGGAGTTCTGTTGATGCGTCGGGACGTTAACTGACTTGCTGTTGCACTCACTTGGGCGGTTCCTACCATGCGGATTGCACCCCTTTGCACTAAATACAACAATCCAGGACGGGCTGGAATGCGTTCATCTTTGCTAAAGGTGCGGCAGCGGTAGTGTTCTTGAGCCCAATCAAGAATGCGTTGCCAAGTTAAGAAAGGCCGTGATGCCTCAGAAAAGGAGGATGGAGATTGCATAGGTAACAAAGAGCGTTCGGCTGAAGACAAAAAGAGGTCATAACAAGGTGCAAGGAGTGTCTTCTCGTTGGCAGGTTAGGCCTGACACCTAACAGTGCCAGCCATGCAAAGAGAGGAATTTTAGTTCCTACTCTTTTGTTATACTTCCTACTGTACAATGATGGTAGTAAAATTTACTCAGTTTCAAAAAAAATTTGCATTTTTCTAATTTTTCTTTGATTAAATTAAAGTTCTGCCTAAAGACAGATGACATAAAATCAATAGTTTGGAAACGGATGCCTAATATCAGTAAAGTAAGTGCATAAAAAGCTACTAGTAACTAACTACGCAGCTCTTAAGCAGTTAATATACTGTTATTTAAGAGAAGAGCTAAGTATTTATACGAATATCATAAAAAGCAAATGCCCAATAAATCAAAATTTTCCTCTCTCTAAAGGTAGAGATAATAATCAGGTTTTTTACATCACAGGGTTAGCACTACAACTGGCAAAATATGAGAAAATTCCACCGATGGAGATTGCCAACGCGATCGCTTCTCATTTATCGGCAAACTCGGTTGGAGTTGTCAGCATTCAAATAGTTCCACCTGGTTGGATTCATTTAAAATTGGCTCACCCTGTGTTGGCTGATTGGTTACAAAGCCTTACAGAAAGTCGGTGGGACACCCATCTCCTTGAAGGGGGAGAAGGGGGACAAAACAAGTCAAAAGTCATAGACGCGCAAGCGGCTTCCCGTTCGACAAAGTCGTTCCCGCAGGGTAGGGTAAGTCAAAAGTCAAAATTAAGAACTTGTTGCCCAATGCCCAATGCCCTATTTCCCGTTCAATATGCCCATGTGCGCTGTTGCTCACTGCTGCGGTTGGGTGAGCAAGAGGGATTAATTACTTATGGGGACGCTATACCTTGGCTTAACAATCGGCAAGAACAGCGTTTTCATCACCCAACTGAACTTTGCTTGATCAGCGAGTTAGTCAAAGTAGTTGACGAACTAGAGTGTTCTGACTCTGGTGCTGCGGTGAAATGGGAAAAAGTAGCACTTGCTTTAAGTCAAGCGTTTGAAAACTTTTGGCGCGACTGTCGAATTTGGGGTGAAATAAAAGCCAATTCACCAGAACTAGCCCAAGCTAGACTGGGTCTAGTTTTAGCCACTCAATCGGTTTTAAGACGACTGTTGGAAGAAAAGCTTAATATTTTTGCTCTTTGGGAATTATGAATTGATGTTGTTTGCAAGTAAAAACTAACTACCACAAACATCAAACAACAGATAAAAATGAAAGAAATCAAAACTTTTGTAACAAGTATTGACTGGCTTAATCACCTAAGATATATTAGCTGGTGTGTGAGGAGCGAACCAGCAAGGGTGCCGAGACGAAACACGGCCAGTCGTCGGCGCCCTTTCTGATTTTTTAGTATTTTGTGAGTAGAAAATAATTTTGTAGAGACGTGCCATGGCACGTCTTTATAGTAATTAATGGTTAGTTGGGTTGTTCCAAATAACAACCAACAGCTACTACGATAGCAAAAACTTTTCTATTGCCACTGCTGCCCCATCTTGGTCAATAGTGGGAGCTATCCAGCTAGCGATCGCCTGGATTTGGGGTGGTGCATTACCCATCGCGACACTAATACCAGCATACTCTAGCATTTCTAAATCATTAAAGTTATCGCCAATAGTCATGACGTTACTAGGTTGTAATCCTAGCAATTCTTCAGCCAGGTAACGCACTGCCATACCTTTATTCGCAAAAGGATGAGTCGCTTCAAAAAATGTAGCAACGGATTTTGTCAAATATAATTCCGCAGGCGTATATTGAAGGCGTAAAGAACCAAGTAAATTATCAATAATGTCTTTGTCGTCGCACAAAGCCAGAACTTTTGTTGGTTCATGATCGGTTAAAACTTGGCGTAAATCACCGACTGCAATGGGCGCAATACCAGAACGTTCTGAATAGACTTGAGTTTCGGTTGTGATTTCGCGGACGTAGAGTTGATCGTTGACGTAAAAATGAACAGATAAAAGCGATCGCAATTCTGGTTGTTCAAAATAGTCTAATAGCCGATGAGCCATTTCCCTAGAAACAGGTAAATGTTGATGCATTTGTTGAGAAGCTGGATCTTGTATCCAGGCTCCTTGGTAAGCTACTAAAGGCAGAGTAGAACCAATATCTTGATGGAAGCGTAAAGCAGAACGAAACATTCTACCAGTGGCGATCGCGACTTGAATTCCTTTTGCTTTTGCCGCGGTGATTGCTTCCCTGACGGGTTGATTGATATTGTTAGATTCGCCGGCAATAGTTCCATCTATATCTAGAACCAGCAGTTTAATTTCTTTTGTAGCCATACCCACAACAGCAGCTGATTTCAATTGAGTAGCAGATGCTTTTTGCATAAATTTGGTGAGCAATAACTGTAAAGTCCCAGTAAGAGGTTATCAGTCTCTAGTTAAGAAATCACCTAAAATCCTCCTACTGGTCAGATAAAGCAATCAAAGCTGCTGGTTAAAATAAATTCTATGTCCCAAACAACACCCTCCAATTCAACTGCAACACGTCCCACCTTCATTTTGATAGATGGACACTCCTTAGCATTTCGTTCCTACTTTGCTTTCGCCAAAGGAAGAGACGGTGGACTGCGAACCAAAACCGGAATTCCGACCAGCGTATGTTTTGGTTTTTTAAAGTGTCTCTTAGAAGTCATGACAATGCAACAGCCACAAGCAATTGCAGTGGCCTTTGATTTAGGCTTGCCAACTTTCCGCCACGAAGCCGATGATACTTATAAAGCCGATCGCCCAGGTACACCAGAAGATTTTGTTCCCGATCTGAAAAACTTACATGAGTTGCTGGATGGATTCAATCTGAAAATTCTTACCGCTCCTGGTTACGAAGCAGATGATGTACTGGGAACCTTAGCGCAAAAAGCAACTGCTGCTGGGTATAAAGTCAAGATTCTCACAGGCGATCGCGATTTATTTCAACTCATCGATCCTGAAAAAGAAATTAGTGTTTTGTATTTTAGTCCGGATGCGCTGAAGCGTTCCACATCTACAAACGGTATCAGCGAATTTGGCCCGGAAGAAGTTAAACAAAAACTAGGCATTTTGCCATCACAAGTAATTGATTATAAAGCTCTTTGTGGTGATAAATCAGATAATATTCCTGGTGTCAAGGGCATAGGTGAAAAAACAGCAGTTCAATTGCTAAATACCTACGGTTCCCTTGAGCAAATTTATGCTTCCTTGAGTAAAATTAAAGGCGCAACTCAGAAAAAATTAGAATCTGGCAAAGAAGACGCCGAAAAATCTCGATTCTTAGCTGCGATCGTTCTTGATGTTCCCCTTGAGATTGATTTAGAAGATTGTAAATTAAAAGGTTTTGATAGTAATGTTCTGACACCTATTTTAGAAAACTTAGAATTTAAATATTTTTTAGGCAAAATTAACCAACTCCAGCAAAAGTTTGGTGGTAGTGTTACAGAAATATCAGACACAGCAACAACAGAAACAACAGCAACAGAAGCTATAGATGCGAAATTTCACATCTCTACAGATGATGAAGATTTGTGGTTTTTCAGTGCTGCGGAAACAGAACAAATTCAACAGCAACAAAATACTTCGATCATTCAACCGCGGATCATTGATACAGAAGCAAAGCTAACTGAGTTAGTGAAGTTATTACAAGAATTTACTGACTCAAATTTACCCATAGCTTGGGACACTGAAACTAATGATTTAGAACCACGAGATGCAGAATTAGTAGGAATTGGTTGTTGTTGGGGAACCAACTTAGATGAAGTAGCTTATATTCCCTTAAATCATCGAACCGGAGAAAATTTAAATAAAGAAATTGCACTACAAGCTTTACGCCCAATTTTGGAAAGTGCTAATTATCCCAAAACTTTTCAAAATGCTAAATTTGATCGCTTAGTTTTCAAGTGTCAAGGAATTAAGTTAGCTGGGGTAGTATTTGACCCTATGCTGGCTAGTTATGTCCTCAATCCTGATAGTAGCCATAATTTGAGTGACTTGGCTCAAAAACATTTAGGATTGACGATTAAAAATTATCTAGATGTGGTTCCCAAAGGTAAAACCATTGCTGATATAGAGATTAACAAGATAGCCGATTACTGTGGTTTGCAAGTTTGGGCGACATTCCAACTAGTACCAAAATTGCGTGCAGAATTAGAGAAAATACCAGCTTTGCATCAGCTATTAATGGATGTAGAACAACCGTTGGAACCTGTGTTAGCAGACATGGAATACAATGGTATTCACATCAATACAGCTTATTTAAACGAACTTTCACAACAATTAGAAACAGATTTAGCAAAACTGGAACAACAAGCTTATGACATAGCCGGAGAAAAATTTAATTTGGGTTCTCCCAAACAATTGAGTCAAATATTGTTTGAAAAATTGGGGTTAAGTACTAAATATTCTCGCAAAATTCAAACAGGATATTCCACAGATGCAGCTACCCTAGAAAGATTACGAGAGGTAGACACCACAGGTATTATTGATGCCATTATTGAATATCGGACTCTGGCAAAATTAAAGTCTACTTATGTGGATGCTTTACCAACATTGGTGCGCGCCGATACAAAGCGAGTCCATACCGATTTTAATCAAGCAGCGACATCAACAGGTAGACTATCTTCTTCTAATCCAAATTTACAAAATATCCCGATTCGCACTGCTTTTAGTCGCCAAATTCGCAAGGCGTTTCTACCAGAATCTGGTTGGTTAATGGTTGCTGCTGATTACTCTCAGATAGAGTTAAGAATTCTCACTCATTTGAGTCAAGAACCAGTACTAGTAGAAGCTTATCAAAATAACGAAGATATTCATATTGTTACCGCGAGACTGATGTTTGAAAAAGAAGATATTACATCAGATGAAAGACGGGTAGCAAAAACGATCAACTTTGGTGTGATTTATGGTATGGGTTCGCTGAAGTTTTCCCGTTCAACAGGTGTGGATAGAAACCTCGCTAACGAATTTATCAAGCGATTTAGCAAACGTTATCCGAAAATTTTTGAATGTTTAGAGGGATTAAAAAAACAAGCGATCGCTCAAGGTTATGTAGAAACAATTCTTGGTAGACGTCGTTATTTTGAGTTTACCACCAATAGCCTACGTCAATTAAAAGGCAGTAACCCAGAAGATATTGATTTAGGTAAATTAAAGAATTTAGGTAATTACGATACTGGTTTATTACGTTCTGCTGCTAACGCCCCAATTCAAGGATCTAGCGCTGATATCATCAAAATTGCGATGGTGAGGCTGCATGAAATTTTGCAAAATTACCAAGCACGATTATTACTGCAAGTTCACGACGAATTAGTATTTGAGATTCCTCCACAAGAATGGGAAGAATTACAAATCCAAATTAAGTCAGTGATGGAAAATGCTGTACAGTTAAGTGTTCCCTTGGTAGTAGATGTACGCGCCGGCGATAATTGGATGGAAACGAAGTGATTGGGGATCGGGGATCGGGGATAAGGTGATTAACTTAATAGCAAACTCATGATCCATCTGTGTGTATCTGTTTGCTCAGTGGTTGATTTTTCATTCTCTTGTTGTAGGTGCTAACATCTGTACCGATATTGCACTTAATCCCACCCATAGCTTATGAAATCAAGAAAGACACGCCTTTAGATAGTTGTCTTGTCAAAATAGTTCTTTCTTTTGGGATTGAAGTTATTAGTCAATGAAACAGAAAAATATTCTTTGGGAAAGTGGTTATTAGTACTTAAAGACTATAAGGTAAATGTCAATGATAAGTCAATACGGTTCAGTTAAGGCTAAAAACTAAAACTAGCGTAGGTTGGGGAGCCAGTGCGTTGCGGGGGTCCCAAGAGTTGTAGCACCTGGCGTTTGAGGAACGTAGACGCGCCCTGCGCGGCTTCTCGCAGAGTAACCCAA
>NZ_JBHFLM010000125.1:0-8257 GCF_041928655.1 Pelatocladus sp. BLCC-F211
CGCTTACCAATAGTCGCAATGCTACTGGGCAGAGGCTTATCAGTCACCAATAGGGGTGAAGTCAACCAAATCTATTATATCAAATTTATGAAATATTTTGCTCGCTTCCTCCATGTTTTCCTTCCTCGCCTTACGGCATTGCTCGGAAAACTGTCGTCAACTTACTCGCAATTCATCTCATCACCTCCCTTCGCTTCGGTGAGAGGCTTCTTGCTGCTCCAGCTAAATTCTAGGAAGTGTAGAGGATATTAAAAAGATTTTCTTTATACCGTAAAAATAGAAACATTTTTATAATAATTGTCAAGTTTTTGACCAAAAAACGCCTAAAAAAGCCAGCAAGCGGTCTATTTTATGGAAGGTGGGTACTGGCAACTGTGTTAAACTTATCCTTGTTTACGCAACCTAATTTTATTTTGTCCGAACAAGGTGTTACCAGGCTCTAGCCTGATAACAAGATTCGAGCAACTAACCAACAAATAAAAAAAGGGATAGGCGGAGCGCCTACCCCAAGGCAATAGCCTTAGAAAACCTAGCTATAGCTTAAGCCTTTCTTTAGTGGCTTTTGGTAAATTCTCGGTAAAGATTAGGTTCCAGAAGTCCAAGAATTGATGTACTCGATTTGTTCAGGTGTGAGGGTATCTATTTTTATTCCCATTGCCTGTAATTTCAACCGGGCAATTTCTTGGTCTACTTCGGTAGGAATGGAGTGGATACCGGGTTCTAGGTTGCCTTGATTCTTCACAAGGTATTCGCAACCGAGTGCTTGGTTAGCAAAGCTCATATCCATAACCGCGCTGGGGTGTCCTTCGGCGGCGGCGAGGTTAATCAAGCGTCCTTGACCCAAAACTACAACTGACTTGCCGTTTTGCAGACGATATTCTTCGGTGAAAGGGCGGACTGTCTTGACTTCTTTAGCTTTAGCGCCCAAGGCTTTCAGGTCAATTTCAATATCAAAGTGACCAGAATTACAAACGATCGCACCATCTTTCATGACGTCGAAATGTTCGCCGCGAATCACGTGCTTGTTACCTGTCACGGTAATAAACAAGTCGCCCTGGGGTGCAGCTTCTGCCATTGGTAGGACGCGGAAACCATCCATGATGGCTTCGATCGCTTTGATGGGGTCAATTTCAGTGACAATTACGTTTGCACCAAGTCCACGGGCGCGTAGGGCTGTACCTTTACCACACCAGCCATAACCAACAACAACAATGGTTTTACCAGCTAGCAGGACGTTTGTAGCGCGGATGATCCCATCCAGGGTTGATTGTCCTGTACCATAGCGGTTGTCAAAGAAGTGCTTGGTGTCGGCATCGTTGACATTCACAGCAGGGAAACTGAGAACGCCATCTCTAAACATGGCACGCAACCGCACAATCCCTGTGGTGGTTTCTTCTGTTGTACCAATGATATCTGCCAGTTGTTCTTGGCGTTCTTGTACCAAGGTGGCAACCACATCACAACCGTCATCAATAATAATATTAGGACGGTGGTCTAAAGCAATTTGGACGTGGCGGTTATAAGTTTCGTTATCTTCGCCTTTGATTGCAAAGACAGGAATTTCGTAGTCGGTGACGAGACAAGCAGCTACGTCATCTTGGGTGGAGAGGGGATTGCTAGCAATCAATACAGCATCTGCACCACCAGCTTTCAGGGCAATAGCCAGATTTGCTGTCTCAGTTGTGACATGACAGCAAGCTACAAGGCGAATACCTGCAAAAGGTTTTTCTTGAGCAAAGCGATCGCGAATCTGCCGTAGAACTGGCATTTCACGTCCTGCCCATTCAATGCGCTGTCTTCCCAAGGGAGCGAGGCCGAGGTCCTTAACCTCGTGCTTTAATCGGGGAGATGTTGCGGTCATCAAATAGTTCCTCTATACAAAGTAATAAGGTGACGTAAATTCTTACGCACTCTACTAGAGTATTCCAAGACGGGCAAATTCAACCACCATTTTTGTGAAAATAGGGATTGGGGATTGGGGATTGGGGAATCAATCCAAAATCTATAGACGCTTCTGCGGCTACCTACGGAAGCCACTCCGTGTCTACCCGCAGGGTAATCTAAAATCCAAAATTGCGTAACAGTGTTGAGTTTAAGTAGAACAAAAATAAATTTGAAAAAATAATAAAATTCTCATAAAGTAAATAGGGGTAAATACTCAACCCGTAGACAAGTATAATTACTGAAACTGATGTGCCAGTATGGATGAAATCAGTAACCAGTTATCAAATTAAATTACTTACTGATAACTGTTAACTGATAACTGTTCACTGAAAAAGGAGGTATCCATTGCGCTCTCGATTTGTAGCGATCGCTTTCTCTTCAATAGTCGTCACTGTTGGAGTAATGCCACAAGCTACAGCGCAGATTCCTTTTATACCGAACCTGCAACCCCCGAATCTGCGGAGTAGTGACTCCGACAACAGAACAGTTACAGGTTGGGTTTATTTGGATGGTAGGCGTCTATTTCAGATCACCGCACCAAGGGCGAATATTACGGAGCGTCTAGAGAATATCCAGCAAAATCTCAATCAAATTAGCCAAAATTACTTTCAAAATCCTGACGCCAATTTGGATGTGCAGGTTAAGACTGAAAACGGATTGCCAGTAATTTATGTCAACAACCGACAGTTAATGACTATTACTGACCAAGATGCCAGACTGCGACAGGTAGATGCTTTAACATTGGCAAAGCAAATCTCCGAAAGCTTACAAGAACAATTAGAACAAGCAAAACAAGAGCGAGAACCAGAGTTTTTAGTTCGTCAGGGTGCAATTGCTGTTGGATGTGGACTTACTATCCTTGCTATCAGTTGGGGACTGACTCAGTGGAAAAACCGCTCACAAAGGAATTCAATCCAACAACAGCTAGCTTCTGCTACCGCTTCACCAACAGCTAGACCGATTACGCTGCAATTAAATCAACAGCAGCAAAGTCATATCCAAGAAGTCCAGAAACGACTGCATCAGATCACTCAAATAGGGATTTGGGGAGGTGGAGGTTTGTTTCTCCTGGGCTTATTTCCCTACACGCGATCGCTCCAGTTAGGAATTTTTTTGGGTTTGCAAATTCCTGTAAAATTAGGAGCTGTGGCAATTGGAACTTATGTAGCGGTGCGTCTTAGCTATGTCCTCATTGATCGTTTCACTTCTGCTTTTGTCAGTAGTAGCGCTTTACTAACTCCAGAAACTTCTGAACGTCTACAACTACGAGTTTCTACGATTTCAGGTGTAACAAAAAGTATTGTCACTATTGTTTGGTTAGGTGTGGGTATTCTGTTTGCACTGGTGTCGTTAGGTATAGATGTCGTTCCTTTGCTAGCAGGTGCAGGTTTAGTTGGTGTGGCTGTATCTCTGGCTTCCCAAAACTTGATCAAAGATGCAATTAACGGCTTTTTGATCATCCTAGAAGACCAGTACGCTTTAGGCGATGTGATTTCTGTGGGAACTGTGGGAGGTTTAGTAGAAAATCTGAATCTACGGATGACCCAAGTTCGAGATGCAGAAGGGCGCTTAATCACCATTCCCAACAGTGAAATTAAAATTGTCGCCAATCTTTCTAGTCGTTGGTCACGTGCTGATTTAACTATTCCAGTTGACTACCAAACTGATATTGACAAGGCTTTGAATTTAATTAAGAAAGTCGCTTTAGACATGGATAATGATCCAGAATGGCAACACAAAATAGTCGAAACACCCCAAGTTTTGGGAATCGATAACTTTGGCGATCGCGGTTTATTAATTCGTGTCTGGATCAAAACTCAACCACTCAAGCAATGGGATGTCGCGCGAGAGTTTCGCCGGCGTCTCAAAATTGCCCTCGATCATGCCGGAATTTCTATTCCTGTCCCCCAACAAACCATCTGGGTAAATGATGCTCAAATGCTAGTTAGTCCAGAGTCCAGAGTCAAGGATGAACACTCAACAGTCAATGGTCATTAATTAATTGTTGGTTTTTAGTGGTTGATGGTTAATTTATTCTTGACTCTTCATCTCCTCACCTTTTATATTTAGTACTTATGTACTACAATAAAAGAGGATTCACGATGTGAAATGTGGAAAAGACAAAGGGGTAAGGATTCTATCATCCCTTTACCTTTTCCCTTTCACGTTTTCTCAGACTAGACAGCCTTTTGGAGATGGATCAAGGTTTGCCATTATGATTAAGCACTACATCCTCAGCCTCAATCCAACTGCTAAACATGACTGGGATCAGTGTATTCTACGCGATCCACTAACAGCCAAACGTCCTGATCTTGCCAAACTAGTGACTGAGGCTGTTGGTGCTGATACAGGTAGCTATTTGGTAAGTGTAAATATCGAAGTCAAAATTTTAGAACAAGCAGCTGTACCTCACGCCGAACAATTATCTTTGAATGTTACCGATGTCAACGAAAAGGCACAAATAAGAGAAGCAGCATAGTAATAATTGAAAAGCGCAAAGTTTTTTCGTAGTCAGCAGCTTTAGCCCTGATGCATAATTTTACGAGGATTTATAGCCTCATAAAATTATGCCTTTGATTCACAAAAAATTTTAGGAGGTAGTCAAGACTGTAGTGTTGAACTAACTAATATTGGTGAACAAAATCTGTTTTTTATTAACAGAAAATATCTTAAAATCATCCCAACATTGATAGTTTTCTCCTTACCTGCCACTTCCACGCCCATCACTATCGATGTTAGTAATATGCTGCCCAAAAGCTTGAAATTTCATAAGATGCTCCCTAATGATCTATCTAATTCAATCTACAAAAAAATAGTGAAAATAACAGGATCACTTCGCTAGCATCTGGCATTTTGGCAGAAAACAAACTTAAAGGCTTTTTTAGCTATATATTAACTATTATTCCAATACACTATTTTTGATAAGTTTGTAGTAGGGGCTTTAGCCCTTATTTAATAGATTGAAAATGGGTGTGGGAGTATAGGGGTGTAAGGGTGTAGGAAGAGTTATATTTTCATGTTACTGAGAACGTTTTTCCCATGAGGGGCTGGCTTAAAAAAGGGTATAGGGATGTAAAAAGAATCATATTTTTAACTCACCCTAGTGTACACACCTGATGATGACTACGAACTCTCTTAGCCTGTGATTGCGCCAAAGAGTAGGTGTTTGACACCAAGACTCGAATTTTACGCCTGAAAGCTTTGCCCGTTCTGGGTTTGAGCCATTCAGAGCAAAACAGAGGTTCGCGCAATGCCTAAAACTCTTACCAGAAAAGCATTTGATCTGATTTTTTCGGAACTACTGTTGACAGTGCGATCGCTCAAACGCTATATTTACTCCAGGTCTGCACCACTGAACCTTGAAAACCAAATACAGCAAGGCTTCTAAATTGAGCAGTTGCAACTCACATAAATCCCTATTAGGGATTGAAACTAGTCTGGACTTCTCTGATGAGCTTCGGAATGTCGTTGCAACTCACATAAATCCCTATTAGGGATTGAAACTGCTCTCTTTTTAATTCCCTAGCCTCTTGTAGGTTTTGTTGCAACTCACATAAATCCCTATTAGGGATTGAAACCAAATGCTTGGTAAATAGTGTTGCGATCAAGATATTTTTGTTGCAACTTACACAAATCCCTATTCAAGTTTCTGACTCCTAAATCAAGTTTTTGACTCCTAAATCAAGTTTCTGACTCCTGAATCAAGTTTTTGAGTGCTAAATTAGCTTCATAAGTTATAAAACAGATTTTTGACTTAAAAATCTACTTTAAATCTTGTACATCTCTTATTATCATCAAATTTCACTAGAATTCCTTCCAATACTGCTTCGAGAAGATCAATCTATTGACATTTAAAATCCATAGAGACGTTGCACTGCAACGTCTCTACATAACAAAATTATGCTGTGGGTAACTGTTACCCGTTCCCTGTGGGAGTATCCCAAATGTTAAAAAACCCGCCTGCGATTGAAATCCCAGTCTCATAGTTCAAGTCAGCTTAAGCAGACTATTTGATCTTATAAGTCGTCTGAAGAAGACTTGTGCTATTAGCTAAGGGTTTCAACCCAAGCGGGATACATTGAAAAAACTGGGATGCTCCCTTCCCTGTTCCCTTTGAACTCAAGTCGTGTATTCGGCGTTTATCTTCACGTAGTCGTAACTTAAATCACAACCCCAAGCTTTACTGGAACCATGACCATTGCCTATACTTACAGAAATTAATACGGTATCTTCTTTGAGATAAGCACCCGCAGCAGCTTTTTGTAGATATTCACTTGCTGCTTTTCTGTCAAAAGTTAGGGGTTGACCATTTTCCATCATTAAAAAATTCCCTAACTGAATTCTGAGATTTTCTTGTTCAAAAGGTACGCCAGCACGTCCCGCAGCCGCCGCAATCCGTCCCCAGTTAGGATCGCGTCCAAAAATTGCAGATTTGACTAAAGAAGAACCAGCAATAGTTTTGGCAATTTGACGCGCTGCTTGTTCATCCTGGGCGCCACTGACTTGCACTTCCACCAAACAAGTTGCACCCTCACCATCACGAGCGATCGCTTTTGCTAAATGCTGACATACTGCTGTTAACATCGCTTCTAATTTTTCAGCTTCGTGTCCCATTTCGGTAATTGCTGGGGTGCGGGATTCACCATTAGCAAGGGCGATTAAGCTATCGTTGGTACTAGTATCACCATCAACGGTAATCGAATTAAAACTTCGATCTGCTGCCCTACTCAACATTTGCTGCCAAAGATGAGGGGAAACAGCTGCATCACAGGTGACAAATGCCAGCATAGTAGCCATATTCGGATGAATCATCCCGGAACCTTTGGCGATACCACCAATTCTGACTGGGCGATCGCTTATTGTTGTTTCTAGGGCAATTGATTTTGGTACTAAGTCTGTAGTAATGATCGCACCTGCGGCAGCATCGGAACCAGTTTCAGATAGTGCTGCTACTAGTTGGGGAATTCCAGCTTTGAGTTTATCCATCGGTATACGCTGTCCAATTACCCCAGTCGAAGCCAGTAGGATCGAGTCACTGCGGAGATTTAAGGCTTGAGCGATCGCCATCGCTGATTCTAGGACATCCAACCAGCCTTGCTCACCTGTCGCAGCATTTGCCTGTCCGGCGTTGCAGAGAATAGCACGGGCGTTATGCTTTGCTTGCAGATGTTGGCGACAATAATCTACACATGCTGCTCTGACTTGACTAGTTGTAAATACCCCAGCAGCGATCGCTTCTACATCCGACACTATCAACGCCAAATCTGGCAATCCTGAAGGTTTCAATCCCGCCTTAATTCCAGATGCCCGAAATCCTCTCGGTGCAGTCACACCACCAGTAATCTCATGCCAGTCTGCCATGATTTCCCCCTTGCAACTATTACTCGGCTGACTGGCGATTATAGCAAGTATTAGTCCTTTGTTATTTGTCATTTGTCATTTGTTCTTCGTGCAGAACCAATAAATCATGACCAATGACAGACGCGATTCATCGGCTCTCTATTGTACAGACGCGATTTATCGGCTTTCTATTGTACAGACGCGATTTATCGCGTCTAAACCAATGACAAAAAAAATAGAGAGCCACTTGGGCAGCTCTCCAGATCATCAGGGTGCATCTATATAACACAATATACCATTTCTGGGGTGTGGGGCAATACACCTTAATTAACTTCTTTTGTTTTTGGTTAAACAACTGTATGTAGCAAAGGTGATAAGGAAAAACCAGGAAAAATATTTTTTGTTGCTAGTTGCTCAATCATACTGCGATCGCAACACATAAAAAAAAAGAGAGCCTTTTGGGCAGCTCTCCAGATCATCAGGGTGCATCTACATAACAGAGTATACCATTTTGGGGATGTGGGGCAATACCCCTTATCTAGTTTTTTATCAAAGTTTCCTGAAAAATCTCCGTAAATGCACTATTGGGGAGAACAACAGTGTGTTTTGCCATTTTAATTCTTCAAAGATACGCAGTAAATAACCTGAGTAAAAATTCATCAAAGAAAAATTAAATAAAAAAAGAGAGAGCCACTTGGGTAGCTCTCCAGATCATCAGGGTGCATCTAACTAGCACAGTATAGCATTATCGGCATGAGGGGCAACACCCCTTTTTGAAAAATTTTTGGGAAAGGGGAAAGGGGAGCCACTGCGCCCTTGCGGGTTAAGAGCCAATACGGTTCAGTTAAGAAGAAATGTAGGTTGGGTTTCGCTTGCGCTCAACCCAACAAAGCCTTGATAATGTTGGGTTACTCTGCGATCAGCCGCGCAGGGCGCGTCTACGTTCCTCAAACGCCAGGTGCTACAACTCTTG
>NZ_JBHFLM010000126.1:0-6091 GCF_041928655.1 Pelatocladus sp. BLCC-F211
CTAAAAACTAAAACTAGCGTAGGTTGGGGAGCCAGTGCGTTGCGGGGGTCCCCCCCGTTATAGCACCTGGCGTTTGAGGAACGTAGACGCGCCCTGCGCGGCTTCTCGCAGAGTAACCCAACATTATCAAGGCTTTGTTGGGT
This sequence comes from Pelatocladus sp. BLCC-F211, assembly GCF_041928655.1. NCBI lineage: Bacteria > Bacillati > Cyanobacteriota > Cyanophyceae > Nostocales > Hapalosiphonaceae > Pelatocladus > Pelatocladus sp. BLCC-F211. The sequence goes on from NZ_JBHFLM010000126.1 coordinate 144, forward strand.
TTCGCTTGCACTCAACCCAACCTACATTTATTCTTAACTGGATTGATCTTATAGAAAAGAAGCTTTTACCTGCTCGAAATCATTAGATTGGCATCAAAGTTTGAAAACATCTATTTACTATCCCAAATTATGCTCAGTGTTTTAATTTGGCTGCCGATTTTTGCGGCTGCCATCATCGCCTTATTCCCTGGAAGTATTTCTGCTAATCGTGTGCGTTTAGGAGCATTATTTGCTTCTGGAACAGTACTGTTGTGGAATCTTTTCCTCTTATTCAAATTTGATATCAACAATACGGGGATGCAGTTACAAGAGTATCTCCCCTGGATTGAAACTCTTGGTTTAAGCTATCAGATTGGAGTAGATGGACTTTCTATCTTACTCCTGGTTTTAAATAGCTTGCTCACTTGGATTGCAATTTATAGCAGTAGTCAGCACACAGAACGTCCCCGACTTTTTTACTCTCTAATTTTGTTAGTGAGTGGTGGAGTAGCAGGTGCATTTTTAGCAGATAATTTACTGCTATTCTTCCTATTCTACGAATTAGAATTAATACCCTTTTATCTACTAATTAGCATTTGGGGTGGGCAAAGAAGGGCATATGCTGGGATTAAGTTTCTGATTTACACAGCTGTTTCCGGTGGATTAATTCTGGCTACCTTCTTGGGTATTGTCTGGCTGACTGGCTCCACTAGCTTTAATTACGATGCCATTTCGACTCAGACTTTATCTGCAACGATGCAAATCGTTCTCTTAGCCGGAATCATACTCGGTTTTGGGATTAAAATTCCCTTAATTCCCTTCCATACTTGGCTACCAGATGCTTATGTTGAAGCTTCCGCACCGATCGCCATTCTGCTTGGTGGTGTGTTGGCAAAATTAGGAACCTACGGAATATTGCGGTTTGGAATGGCGTTATTTCCCGATGCTTGGAGTACGATCGCACCAACTTTGGCAATTTGGGGCGCAGTCAGTGCGATGTATGGAGCAGTAACAGCGATCGCTCAAAAAGACATCAAGCGCATGGTAGCATACAGTTCCATCGGTCACATGGGTTACATTCTCCTTGCTGCTGCTGCTAGTACACCCCTTGCCCTTGTTGGTGGTGTTGCCCAAATGGTTAGCCATGGTATAATTCTTGCCATTCTCTTCCACCTAGTCGGAGTTGTAGAAGCTAAGGTGGGAACCCGCGAGTTAGATCAACTCAATGGCTTAATGAGTCCCATACGTGGTTTACCCCTGATCAGCGCCTTACTAGTTTTAGGCGGTATGGCTAGCGCGGGTATTCCTGGGATGACAGGATTTATCGCTGAATTTATCGTTTTCCAAGGCAGTTTCTCTGTCTTCCCCATCTCTACCCTACTATGTGTAGTTGCCACAGGTTTAACAGCCGTTTACTTTGTCATCCTCCTCAACCGTACCTGTTTTGGTAAACTCGACAACAACCTCGCCTACTATCCGCAAGTTCAGTGGCACGAAAAAATGCCAGCCTTGATTCTATCAGCCTTGATCTTATTCTTAGGAGTACAACCCACTTGGTTGGTGCGTTGGGCTGAACCAACCACAACAGCAATGGTTGCAGTGATTCCGCCCATCGAAAAAGTTGTCACCCCACAAATAGCCCTTAAATAAAGATGAAGCATAAAGGATGAAGTATTAAAATGTAAAATCTTTTTCATCCTTTCTTATGAACTTCACATTAATTCCGAGTGGACTAGTATTGCTTCGTTTTCTAATTTCTCCTTTCCTAGTTTGGGATGCTTGGGATGGTATCCATAAAAAAAGGAACTTAATATGGTACAAACTCCAGAAAAACCAGCGACTAAATTACCGCCTTCTACTCATGAATTTGCCGAAGTAATTCATCGTTTAGAAGCTGGCGGTTCAATGTTACCAGATACGCCAGAAAACCTCATGCAAATTATCGGCATTTATAAAGCCTATGCAGTGCCGATGGATTTCTACTGGCGTGATTTACTTTATATTGCTGAACAGGTATTTTTAGATCCTTTTCCCTTTTTTAAATACTTTATTTCTCAGGAGTATTTAGAGCGCCATAATCATTATGCTGGTGATGACGCAGATTTGCGAATTTGGCGGGGTGAAGCAACAGCCCACCCGGAACTTTTGGCATTTATGGAAAAGGGTGAAACCTTCAAAATGCCAAAATTACTTCATCATTTGTTCCACGATCGCGTCAATATGGAATTTGCCGAAGCTTGTATGCGCGCAATGCTTTGGCACCGGAAAATGTATGCGCCAGTAAATCAATTTGATGCTTATCTCGATAGTGAAGAATATAAAGCCAATGCCGATCGCGCAATTAAGGCATACTTCCAAGGTAATCCCTTAATGTTGGGACTCTATAAACTGTTTCCAGATATGTTTTTGGAACAGTGCCGCCAGATGTCTTATTATGCAAACCTGGGCTTATTCTGGGAAGTCATGGCACCAGTATTCTTTGAAATGTCGGACATCTACGACGAAGGCGGATTTAAAGGTGTCCCCGATGCGATGAATTTTTTGGTCAATGGAATTTTTGCGATCGCCGGACGTCCCATTTACCACCATGTTTATATCAGGGGTGAATGTTACGAAATTATCCCCAAATCTAAGGGTTTTACCTGGCTTTATGAGGCAGCATTACCCTATGTAGAAGCAGTTTTTTATCGTACTGCTCCTTTCAGAGGTACAAAATCTTACAATGCTCAAGCCAGACAAGTCCCTGAAAAGCAAGAAGATTTCCACTACGGTATTTTATACGCCGATGTCTTTCCTGTAGGAACTGCGGGCATTCCACCCACACTTTTAATGCAAGATATGTTGCATTTCTTGCCCCAATATCTTCTAGATTATTACAAAAATTATTGTCGGGGTGAAGATGATATGTTGATTCAGTTGGGAATTACTTTCCAAAGATCAATGTACAATGTTACCTCTGCGGTCATTCAAGCTTTACGAACTGCACTTTTATATCCATTAGATGATCCCAATCCCAAACATTTACAAGCAAATCGGGAATTTTTTGAAGCACAATTAAATCGTTTTTGTCGCCCTGAATATAACATGCGTGATGCTGCCCGTCTACGCCAAATTCAGCGACAGGATTATAGATAGTTCTAGAGGAGACAAGGGAAGGGGGACACGGGAAGGGAGACAAGGGAGACAAGGGAGCTATTTTTCTGGCGTTGTCTTCCCACACTCCCCACACTCCTCGCTCCACTGTTCCCTGTTCCCTCCTTCTTGCGATACAAGACGATTAGAGTAAAACTGGTGCAATCTAAGAGTAGTGTAAATATTTAGTAAATTATGGACGCTGCTAAACGCCTTGCTACTCTCAACCGCATCCGTAAACTTAGCCAACTGATGGATACATCTATACGTATTCCTTTGATCGGTTTTCGCATTGGATTAGACCCCATTATTGGTCTAGTTCCTGGTGCTGGCGATTTAATCAGTACAGCATTTTCGGCTTATATTATATATTTAGCTACTCGCTTTGGTATACCACGCCAAGACCTAACCAAAATGATTTTTAATGTTGGTTTAGAAGCAGTCGTTGGTACAGTGCCTTTAGTGGGTGATTTATTTGATGCTTTTTATAAATCCAATATTCGTAATTTGGCAATCTTAGAGCAACATTTAATGGTAGTTGAACCGGAACTAGAAGAACTAGAAGAACTAGAAGAATTAGAAGAATTGGTTTCAATTAATTCTTAATATCAGGTTCGCTTGATTACTTACAGCAGATTTCATCTTAATGAGGCAGGACTTACGCAAAACATAACGCGCATTTGCGGTAATTCATGAATTACCGCTACCCAAGAATAAGGTTTTCGCTCACATCTTGCGTAAGTCCTGTGAGGTACAGAAGAACCCCACCCGCGCTACGCGCACCCTCCCCGCACGCGGGGAGGGTTGGGGAGGGGTAAAATTCTATGCAGCTTTACGAAGAATTGGTATTAATAAGCTAAACGTACCTCTTTCATACATTATATAAAAACCTAAAGCAATTAGTACAAAAGGCACAATAGCACCACCATAGCGACTTAAAAGAGAGGCTATTGTTACTTGCCGAGCTAATAGATAAGCTACGACACACCAAACGCCAACCATAATAAAAAATACTGCCAGAGTAATTAGTAAACTATTAAAGTTAATACCAGCAAACAATGGAATATAGATACCAATATTATCACCGCCATTAGCAAACGTGATTGCTGCAACTTTATAGGTTTGAGGACTGATCAGACTAGAAAAAAAAGATAACAGAGAGTTAGTATTTCTAGATGATGTAAAATCACTAGTCACTGCTTGGATCTCTACTTTTTCTGTTTCTTGACTGAATAATTGTTTAATCCCAATTGCAATCGGTAGTATTCCCAATAAACCTATCCACGCTCGTGGTACTACTAAACCACCAAAAAAACCTGGCAAACTAGCAATAATAATAAGAGTAAAACCAAGATATTGACCAACAAAAATATGCCGACGCCGAAAATAAGTATTTATCTCGGAAAAAAACAGCAATAAAATGAGGATATCGTCAATATTAGTAGCGGCAAAAGCAATTATGCTCTCAGTCAAAATACTGATAATCTTATTCATGCGAAATTTTTCAAATTGAAATTATGATGATATGATGCTATAATGACTAAGGCGTAGCTATAGTTTCGCTATAAATAAGTATAAATCTCTTTTGGAGAGGTGGCAGAGCGGTTGAATGCGGCGCACTCGAAATGCGTAAATAGGTCAAACTATTCCAGGGTTCAAATCCCTGCCTCTCCGTTAAGTAACAATAGACATCTCCAGAAATTAAATATGCGTTATCCAGAAACCTTGTAGAGACGTAGCACTGCTACGTCTCTACATTCATTTTCACGCCTATGTCTAATAGTTAATAGTCAATGGTCAATGGTCAATGGTCATTGACCATTGGTATTTATTCTCTCCCTTGTCCCCCTTCCCTTGTCCCCCTCTACTCGCCGAATTTTACGCCTAAATCAACGTTAAGCACTCGCTCTATTTTTCTCAGGGTGTCTTCTGGTAAAGCATCCCGTACTCTTTCCGCTTCTATATCATGCCAGTAAGCTCGGCTCATTTGAGCTTCTCCGGCTAAAACTTCGACTGAACGTCCATCAGCTTTTCTTGCTTGTCTAATTTTTGCTCCTAGTCCTTCGACCTCAACGTCTGTGTAGCGTCTGATTTTCACTGTGTCCACCTATGATATCGTCAATTTATTTTTAATATAAATCATCGTACGATTATTGACAAATGCCATACGATGTTCTACTATAGAAAGTATAGAGAAAGCGCTCCCGGCCTGAACAACTGAAAGCGCCTCTCTATATCCAAAACTGTTTAGGACAACCGTCGTTTAGGACAACTGTCGTTTAGGATATTTCCATTGTAGCAACTATGACACAAGTTATTCCTTGTCAAACATTAACAAAAGGTTGGTTAAATTTAGCTTTTGCTCGCCAAATTCAATTTCGCAAAGCTCATTTCAACATGTCATTACAATTTAGCTGCCTAATTATTTGGAATAATGGCGAGAGGGAAACTTATTTTGGCAAAGATGCTCACGCCATAGCTCAAACAATAGAGAAGTTTTCACAACAAGCAAATAGTTAAAGGTCAAAATCAAGTACTCACAGGGGTTATAGAACCCCGACTATTTTAAAAATACAACTGGCGAATGGGGGTTACATCCCTCGTTCACCTACAAATTGGTTTGTAGACGCGATTTATCGCGTCTCTACATTTGTGGAATGACGAAAAATCTTGAATGAGCGGTGTCACCTCTGACTCAATACGGTTCAGTTAAGGCTAAAAACTAAAACTAGCGTAGGTTGGGGAGCCAGTGCGTTGCGGGGGTCCCAAGAGTTGTAGCACCTGGCGTTTGAGGAACGTAGACGCGCCCTGCGCGGCTGATCGCAGAGTAACCCAAC
>NZ_JBHFLM010000127.1:0-31437 GCF_041928655.1 Pelatocladus sp. BLCC-F211
AAAGAGGAGTTTTTCAAAAAGGACATTATGTAGGTTGGGTGGAACGGAGTGTAACCCAACATTAACCAGACTATAATGTTGGGTTTCGCTGTCGCTACACCCAACCTACAAAACTACAGTTCTCAAAGTAGACGTGGTTTAGTTACCTGTTGCCAAAATTTCTACCACAACTTAATAGCTACTCAGTAATTATTTAGCTTATAGGAGACCAACGATGTTAGGTAAAGATTGCCATCATGATTGCAATCAAAGCAATTGTCCTTTTGCGAAAGATGCTCATAACGCTAATAGATATGTCTGCCTAAAATGTGGTATTGAACGCAATATAGATCATACATTTGGTTCGTTCTGGCTAGTTGTGTTGGCTGTATTGATTGTATTCCTACTGTTAACTCAAAAAAATCAACAAAACGAACCACAGGAACAACAACAGAATTTATTAGAGTTTACCAATTTAGACAGTTAATTCTCAATATTTGTTCATCCATGCAGGATAAAATTTATGACTACCAATCAGTACACACTTTTATTTAGACTAGTGTCTAAATTCCTGAAATACTTTTTATTAACCTTATTTGGTTTTGCGATCGCCTACACTTTATCTACTAGTTTGGGTATTTTTGATATTGTTCCAATACTTCTGTTTTTACTGCAACGTCTGCTTCTTCCCTTGGGAATTATTCTGTTGTGTTTAATTGTCATAACTGTGCTTTGGGAATCTTTGCGTTAAAAATATAAAAAACCCGATTCTCACAGAAATCGGGTTTTCAATTCACTGATTTAACCTTTCACACAAACAACTTGTTTGAGTGTAGCTACAACTTCTACTAAATCTGCTTGGTTTGCCATTACTTGTTCGATAGGCTTATACGCACCAGGAATTTCATCCAAAACACCTGTATCTTTGCGACATTCTACACCCTTTGTCTGCTCGATTAAATCATCAAGAGTATAAACATTTTTTGCCTTATTTCTTGATAATAAACGTCCAGCACCGTGGCTACAAGAACAGAAACTATTAGCACAACCTTTACCTTTGACAATAAAAGATTTTGCTCCCATCGAACCAGGGATAATACCATAATCTTCTGTTTGGGCGCGAACTGCACCTTTGCGAGTTACATATACTTCCTCACCAAAATGTAATTCTTTTTCAGCATAGTTATGATGGCAATTTACCTCTAATAAAGGTTTTGTCGCCTTCCCACCCGCTAGATGCTTTTCGATAATGCGTTTGAAACGCACCATCATCACATCGCGGTTAAAACGTGCATATTCTTGCGCCCACTGTAAATCATGCCAATAGGATTTAAATTCTCGTGTATTAGCGACAAAATAAGCTAAATCTGGATCAGGTAATTTATTTCCTGCCATTTTTGCTAATTCTTTAGCTGTACTAATGTGAGACTGCGCCAACATATTGCCAATATTACGCGAACCAGAATGCAGCATTAACCAAACTTGGTTCTCTGTATCGAGACAAACTTCTACAAAGTGATTTCCGCCACCGAGAGAACCCATTTGTCGCATTGCTTTTTCTTGTAAGTTTTGTACTCCTGGATGTAAGTCTTTAAATTCTCGCCAATTTTGCCAATTAGTTACAGATTTTTCAACTTCTTTATTCTCGTTGAAACCTGTAGGAATTGCGGCTTCAATATCCAGGCGAATTTTCTTGAGTTTTCCTTCTAATTGTTCTCCTTGAAAGGGTGTTTTGATAGCAGCCATCCCGCAGTTATGTACGAATACACCAGCTTGTAATGCAAAGTTGTTATATCCTGGTACAGTTAAACAATACACATCTTGGGTGTAGTCTAAGGGAATTACAGCTACAACTTTATGATTACATTGATGTTCTTTACGACGATGGTTATGTAGTCCAATTGGTGTTTTAACTTCTGCTCCACAGATTTCACAAGTATAGTGTCTGTTAGCAATTTCTTTTGATTTATTTCTACCTTTTTCGCTTTGATTATAAGCAACCAAGTACTGTTTACCACGTACGCCATTACCTGCGACAGCTTGTTTAAAATGTTCTGGTTGCTGCTGCATGTAATTAAGGATATTTACTGTTCCTCGGTCGGCATAATATTTGTATCCTTCAGAAGTTTTAGCTTTATTCGCAAGTGCAGCAATTCGCTTTTGTTCAAACTCAGGAGATTGCCAGTATTGATTGCGTTCAACTATACTCCGATGGTAGGCAGAATGATCTCTGTTGCCCATAAATTCCAGATTTTCTGGTCGATTATCTGATTCATTAAAATTTCGATGATGAATTACTGTTTTTTGATCATCAAACTTAGGAATTTTACCAAGTAAACCAGAACGTGCAATTATCCAATGGGCTTTTTGCCATCTACCTGAGTAGGGTTGAGCGATTAGAGTATAACCATCTTTGTCAATTTTTGAATAAAATGGCATCAAAGATGTTTGAGGATGAAGATTTTGTGCTTCTTCATAGCTGCCATCTCGCAACATAAATTGATGGTCTGGAGTCGAGATAATTTCTTCGCCATTATCCAAAATTAATTTTAATAAAGATGCATTTTTTCTAGTTAATTTAGCAGTTGCTGTTGCTGCCATAATTCTACCTGTGGGAGTGCAGGCATAAACAATAAATTCCTGATTCTGTTCTGCTAAATCTCTAATTTCATATGATTTGCCATCAACTAAAGGAATTAATGTCTCGCCAACAAAACAACCAATATCAACACCAACAGCCGCAGGAATAATTGCTTCTTTGGTTGCAATCACAGAACCAACTAAGGCACCTTTTCCTAAGTGAACATCTGGCATTAATGCCACGTGTTTAAATACAAATGGTAGTGAAGCCACATTTTTTGCCATCTTGGTTTCTTCTGAACCCAAGGAATGATTTGCCCAAGATAAAACTGGGGATGCTGTGGAGATTTCTAACTCTTCGTAAGGCATATTTTTTCAAAATTAATCGCTAGTATTTGCTTGGTAATTGTTGACAAAAGATAATAAGTAACAAAAATAACTCATCATAACTTTTGAAATCATAGATCGCTACCTTTGGCAGGTAGTTGCTTGGTAATACATTTGTAGTATGCAACAATCTAAATGTCAATCTGATTGAAACCTGCTTTGACAAAAATATATTAAAATTTGTAAATAAAATGAATGTTATAGATACACCTTCAAAAGCTCATCAAATCTCAAAAATCCTATGGCAGTTCGTAATAACACAATCTGGGAGCGCTTTTTATCACCTGTAGTACGTCTTTTCATCAATGAAGAAGAGTTACAGCGTTATGCTAAGAGTGTGGATTGGGATAAAGAAAGCGATCGCTTTCGACGCGCTGATGTGACAATCCCTACTTACTATAGTAGCCAAAATTTCCACGGCATAGAAGGCGGATATCTCAACTCTGGTGCGGTGGTTAGCTACGATGCTGTTACTCAATACGTTTTACCACCGAACGAAACTTGGATACGTCAGGCTTTGATTGATGCGATCAAAGTTGTGCCGCAACGGATCATAGACTTAGGTTGTGGTACAGGTTCGACAACATTAATGCTCAAGCAGGCTTTTCCTGACGCCGAAGTTATTGGTTTAGATTTATCTCCTTACATGTTAGTCAGGGCTGCTCATAAAGCCGAAAGTGCTAATTTGCATATACATTGGCGACATGGAAATGCGGAAAATACGAAATTACCAAGTAGCTCTTTTGACTTAGTGACAGCGAGTTTGTTGTTTCATGAGACACCAGCAGCAATTTCTGAGGCGATTCTGCGTGAAGCATTTCGCTTATTACGCGTTGGTGGACAAGTGGTAATCTTAGATGGGAACCAGAAGACCCTACGTCAAACAGAATGGCTTAATGATGTATTTGAAGAACCTTATATTCGTGAGTATGCAAATGGTAGTGTGGATGCATGGATGGGTGCAGCAGGATTTGCAGCAGTACAAACTCAGGATGTGTGGTGGACAAATCAGGTGACTAGTGGTGTTAGACCAATTTCCACAACAGAAGAAACTGTGCAAACACGAGGGCGACACTACACTCCAACTTCACCAGATAGCATACTGGATAATAACGATTTACAGGGTTTTCCATCTCCAGCTTTTGATACAACGCCATGACTTTAAAGGCAGTTCTATTTGATTTTAATGGCGTCATCATTGATGATGAGTCCATCCACCTACAACTGATTGATGAGATTTTGATTCAAGAAAATCTCCAACCTCAACGCCGCGATGAACGCCAAGCTTCTCTAGGTCGAAGCGATCGCGCCTGTTTTCAGGATTTACTAACTCGTCGCGGTAGAATTATGAGTGAACAATACTTAACTCAACTGCTGACAAAAAAGGCACAGTTATATGCACTGGAAATAGAAAAACTCGAAAAATTGCCTTTGTATCCGGGTTTGGATGACTTGATCTTTCAAGTGCGATCGCGCAACTTAAACTTAGCGTTAGTCAGTGGTGCAATTCGTCAAGAAATTGAACTCGTTCTAGAACGTGCCAAACTCACTGAATACTTTCCTGTGATTGTCGCTGGCGATGACATCACCACAAGTAAACCAGAACCTGATGGTTACTTATTAGCAGTAGAACGCCTCAACCAAGCATATCCAACGTTGAATTTACAACCACGTGAGTGTTTGGCGATTGAAGATACCCCAGCTGGTATCCAAGCAGCAAAACGCGCTGGTATGCAAGTTGTAGGTATAGCAAATACTTACCCCTTCCATATGCTCCAGCGTCTAGCAAATTGGACTGTAGATTATCTCACTGATTTAGAACTAGAACGTGTGCAGGAAGTGTATTTACAAAAACAGTGTCAACCAACCGCAGGTGAGTGTTAACATAGGAAATTGTTGGTTGTTAGTGGAACAAACAACCTATCGGGGAATTAGCTCAGTTGGTAGAGCGCTGCGATCGCACCGCAGAGGTCAGGGGTTCGAGTCTCCTATTCTCCATTCCAAGCTTAATAAATAACTGCCTTAATATAAGTTTTATTTGAGGCTACCTCATTGAGATGTCTATTAAATAATTATTGTCATTCACATTACCCTAAGTATCTGTAATTGCTGACTGCTGCATTGCAACTTACTTGTGCGGCAGTCAGCGATCGCTATTTGAATAAAAGTGCTTTTTAGATAGGGGCAAAACAGCTAACCTGGGCATGGCGAGAATGGTTGATTTGGTGATAGAGCGCACATCAGGATTAGACAGCAGCTCATTCATAAGGAAAGCGATCACGTTTTTTGATTTCGAGGAGAGTGCGATCGCAAGTTCAATTATCTTGAAGATAATTATCTGTTTTTCGTGACCATTATTAGTAGTTATTTAGAGGATGTTTGAAAAGTTTTGGGCGAATATAATTCGCTACTACAAAAGCACGACGTGTAGCGGCTTCTCGTAGAGTAAGGAAGTCCACCTTCGTGGAATAATGAAAAAGTAAATATAAATATATTAACCCGCGCAGGCAGGTTTTGCCTGTGTATCCGCGACTAGAAGTCGCCAGGGCTAGTAATAAATTAGACTTTACAAACATCCTCTTAAATTACTGACAGAAAAAACTTACTAAAGTTGAAAAATGATTAATGCGAAGTTGTTTTTGATCGTATTATTTGCTCGGAAGTTACTACTGGACTGGCTTCTATTCCAAACAAGACTAACTATGGCAACTTCGTATAGTATTATAATACACGGTAAATCCATGTGTTTATCATAAATATAATAAAAATTTTTAAACAAATATGAAAAAAATCAAACTAATGAATAATGCTGGTAAATTCACTGCCATTTTATTTTTAATTACAATTCTTTTGACACCTTTTGTAATTATCAATGCAGGAGAACGTGGTGTATTAATGAAATTTGGCAAAGTACAAGAAATAGTATTAGGTGAAGGGATACATGTCATTATACCAATCGTCAATACGGTCAAAAAAATCAGTGTAAGAGTTCAAAAACAGCAAATAGCAGCGGAAGCTTATTCTAAAGATTTGCAGGATGTTTTTACAGAGGTAGCACTTAACTGGCACATTTTACCAGAAGAAGTAAATTTAATTTTTCAAGATATTGGTGCTGAAAAAGAAGTGATTGAGAAAATCATTAATCCAGCAGTAGAAGAAGTTTTAAAAGCTGTTATCGCAAAGTACACAGCAGAAGAAGTAGTCACTAAGCGAGGAGAAGTTAAATTAGGAGTAGATGAAGCCCTGACAAAAAGATTGCATGATTATTATATTGCCGTTGATGATATTTCACTAGTTCATGTCAATTTTTCAGACAAATTTAGTGAGGCAGTAGAGGCAAAACAAATTGCAGAACAGGAGGCAAAACGAGCAGAATTTATTGCACTCAAGGCAGAGAAACAAGCAGAGGCTAAAGTGAATTTAGCTAAAGGAGAAGCTGAAGTCAATAGATTATTACATCAGAGTTTGACTCCGGAAATATTAGAAAGACAAGCGATAGAAAAATGGAATGGCAAATTACCTTTGATTGTGGGTAGGGATGTACCAAGATTTTTTAATATCAGCGAGTTTTTGAAATTGTCTGAAAAATAAAACAACAACCCCGAATTCTCTAAAAATCGGGGTTCTGTATCTGAAATTTGCTAGCTGTTAGAGACAAGATTGGGTGTATCAATAATTTTAAATTGAATTAATAATAGGATTAGCAAAGTATACACAGTTGAAGAAACTAAACCTGTTAATAATTCTTTCTTAAAGTTGCGTTCTTGGGGTTGTTTTTGGAAAACATCGATCGCACCTGCTTGCATCAAGATAATACCAATAATATTAGATAGCCAATAGCCCATAATGGCACAAGGCATAAATAATTTAGGGACGAAAAGACTACAAATATATCCGAAAAAATAAGCAATTGGTAAGTTAAATACTAGATCGTTCCACCAACACAATGGTGAAAGTAAATATCCAATGACTAAAAAAAATCCACCTCTGATTTTTTGCAAAACAGTTTTAGGCAAGTTAACTGTGGCTATTTGTGATAACTGTTCTTCGTTGGTTTTCTCAAGATTTAGCATAAAATACAGTAACTCTATCAGTCTACAGTATTTTAATCTGAAAAATAAAAAAAGTCTAGAGTCAAACAAGAGTTTGAGTCTAGCAAAGACAAGAATTTTGTTATCTTCAGATGTTTTATCTAGGCTTTAGTGTATTAACATATACATTTTATTTAGCTAAGGTAAAAGGTGTTACAAGAGCGATCGCGCAAATATAAGCTAGTAGTAAGCTCCGACAAGGCTATAAATTAAAGCAGTCAATACTAATGTAGTAATCGTCACGTAAATCCAGTTGCGTTGTTTGACAAAGACTAATAGAGAAACCACCACCCGCAAAATTGGTGTCGCTATCAGCAGTAAAAGTCCCAGTTGAATTATGCCACGGCGACTACCAGACAAAACTGCAACCGCAACACCAGTGGGAGAACGAAATTCGGATGGTTCTCCGTGAAAAAATTGATATTGTGCGGGTTCAGCCCCGTGGTGTAACAAATACAGTATGCCACCAAACAACACCACACTACTGGCAAACAAAACACCATATTTCAGCAGATGACTCAGTAAAATATCGAGTAGCTGTGAATTTTGTAATATCTGCGTTTTTTGATTTTCAGGGTTAACCTTTGTGTCTGTAGTTTCAAGACTTGGTTTGGCTAATGCATCTATGTCAGAATTGGCATTTTGTGGCTGCAATGGTAAGGTAAAAGATTGACTCTCTGAGTGTGTGAAGGTTGACCACTGGTTAGAATTTAATTTAAACATACTCAATTCCAATTGCAATTGAAAGCGTGCAGTCTGCCAAGTTGCTTGTCAACACTGCTTTTTTGAAATTTTGAAGTTTGAATTGTTTACATTCCTCCAGCGAGATTTTGATAAACCATCTTCACAGCCATTGACACCAACACCAAGCTGAAGACAATTCTTAATATCTGCGTTTTCGCACCAACTAGAACTCTTGCCCCTAAAAATGCACCAGGCAATATTCCCAACATCACTGGCATAGATAACCCTGGATCAATGTAACCACGGGCGAGATAAACTCCTGCTGATGCTGCGGCGGTAACACCAATCATAAAATTGCTTGTGGTAGTCGAAACTTTGAACGGAATACGCATAATTTGATCCATTGCCAAGACTTTAAACGCTCCCGAACCAATTCCCAGTAACCCAGAGATTACACCAGCAAATAACATCACAATAAATCCAGCTGGCACTGAATGCACTTGATAAGATATCACACCTTCAGGTGTAGGGTAAGTGCTGTTGAGTTGAAGATAATCAGCGAGGGGATCGCTTGTGTCGTTTTCTGGATTTTCTAGCTTGGGTTGTCCTGAAAGATAAGCAGAGTAAAGCAGGACAATTGCTAGGACAATAGTTAATGCTTTGACAGAAACGAATGTTGCAATTAAAGCACCAGCAATCGCGCCAATAGTTGTTGCAACTTCTAAAAACATTCCCAAGCGTAAATTCGCAAAGCCTTTTTTAATATAAGTTGAGGCTGCACCAGCACTTGTAGCGATGACAGAAACGAGTGAAGCTCCTACAGCATAGCGAATATCAACACCGAATACAGAAGTTAACAAGGGGACAATAATGACTCCTCCCCCTAACCCTGTCAGTGCGCCGACAAAGCCAGCGCTGAAAGATCCCAGCCAAACTAATAAAGAAAACTCCAGGATGTTCAAATTTCATACCTCTTTAGTCAATAGTCAATGGTCATTTGTCATTTGTTACTCTCCGCGTCTGGTGCGTCTCCCTATAGCAGCAATGATACGGAGATAGCAAATTCACCATTAAATAGATTAAGTAGAGTGAGAGTACCACTTTTGATGATAATAAAAGCTCCTAATCCTATTAAGACAAAAGGCATGAAGTTGTTGCCATAACGAGTCAAAAGTTCTGCGATCGCTTGTTGATGTGTTAGTTTATATGCTGTGTAGCACAACACACCCACAAGTGTGAAAAATACACCCAGAATTGCTAACAAGCTCTCCCAGGTAGTACTAGCAAACAAAGGCACATAAATACTAATGTTGTCTATACCATTAGCAACAGTGATAGCAGCCACACTGTAGGTTTGGAGATTAATAAACTTTGCAAACAGCGATGTTTGAGACTGTGGTTTTTCTGTTTCCGTAGCATCTAACTCGTTGTCTTCCCGATCAAATAAACACTTAATGCCTATGGCAATGGGTAATACACCAGACAGTCCAATCCAGGCCTGCGGTAGAAATAAGCCACCAAAAAAACCAGGCAAACTTGCAATCACCAAAATTGCAAAACCTAAATATTGCCCTGCAATAATGTGCCAATGGCGAAAAGTTGCGTTTACTTGTGAGAAAAACAGCGTCAAGATCACGATATCGTCTATATTTGTGGCACTAAAGGCCGCCACCCCTGTAGAAATTGCAGTGATGAATCCGGTCATAGGATTTTAGATTGTGGATTATAGAGCCGAGCCAGTGTGCCGATCAGGGAAATCACAGAAGCGTCTACAGCATGACAAAATGAAATTCATCCCGCATGTATGCAACGCTAGAAATTTATATAGTATAGATAAAATTTCATCTATCTATTTTTAAATGTGCAAATAGCTTATTTTATTTTTCACTAAAAAGTAAATACTACTTCAAGTATTTTCCATAATCTATAAGTTGATTGCAAGTATTTTTTAGGTTTTATTAATAATTTATAATGTCCACTAAGTGTATCGTTTTGCTCAAATTTATTTATATCAAAATTAACACGAAATATCAAAGTTTTCCTACTTGTTATTATGGTTATAAATAATACCCTACTCGCAAGTAGTGTTTGTGATGTTCAGGTTGCGATTGAAGCATAAAAGCGAATACAGGATTTGTATATACATTGCTCATATCAGTATTAGTCAGAAATAAGTTAATGTATCAAAATGAATTTTATAAGTAACGTTGTCAAATCAAGTGTGAAATAGTAAAGTGAGACATGAATTGAAGAGCGAGAAAATTGCTGCATAATTTTTTGTTAAATTTTCAACACAATTACATATTCAAGTGTTGACAAATAAATTTACACAATCATAAACTGCTATTTAGTTATAGGGGAAAAATAAAATAAAAGGACTGAAATGTCTTTTGCTAATAATAGTCTTATTAGCTAATTTCGTATTTGCTTCACCTGCATTTGCTGACGCTCCGAAATTTAGCAAAAACCCTGACTATATCGCACTAAAAAAAGAACTAAGCCAACTACAAAAAGCCAAAGAAAAACAAGCGCAAATCGAGGGTTATACAACTGAACAAATTGAGCAGAAAATCAATGAGTTAGAGTTTCAAAAATATGCTTTGGAATCGGGTATTGTTTGGGGACAGTGCCGCAATGAAACAGGCAAAACTCTGGCTATCTACGGTCCAGAACCGAATCTGGAAGATGATGATGATGAATATTCCTCTGGTGCAGTACTATACTTTTTAGCGAATGGTCAGACGACTCAAGATAACTGGGACTGCAAAGGTGTTTATTTACCCAGTGATGTCAATGCTGTAGCTATTGGTTCAGATGGACAAAACCAAGAATTAGGTGGTGGTGTGGTTGTCAAAGTTCCCAACGGCACAAAGGTCGTCTTTAAGACCAATCCTGATACAGAAGTCATTGAATTCAACACAGCTGGAACAAAAACCCTTAAACCTGGTGAAGTTAACTGGTACATTCCTAATGTTTCCCAAACATTTATTGATGCTCGCGTCACCAATGCACCTACCAATCAGGGTTAAAGATTGGGTAGGAGTGAGTAAACCTTCTACAAAAGTCAGCCCTAGAATGAATTTTGGGCTGATCATTTAAACCAGCTTACTTATCTCTTTCTTTATTGTTCAATTATTCATCACTTTTATTTATCGTTTTAAAAAAAAATAAGATTTGCTTCTATTTAGTTGAAAACCATAAGATTGTCATACACGACCAAAGTTTTTTGCAAAAGAAAAAATCATCAATTGGATTGGTGGCGATCGCCTCCAAAAATTTCAACACTGGAAAATTGACTATGGCTATTGAATATTGACTCAAGTACAGTATTTTTTGGCTGACCCTAGACAAAACCTTTTTCAGAAACAGAGAAAGATTAGGAAAAACAGTATTGATTCATTGTGAGCAACGGACATGAGTTGGCTAATTAGTACATTAATTATGGGAATTTCTGTCGCTTTTGCAACTACCTTCGACGACAACATATACTTGACAGCTTTCTTTGGCAAAGTTAATCGCACCTTTCGTCCCAAGCATATTATTCTTGGTGAATTTGTTGGATTTTCTGTGCTAGTATTTGCTAGTCTTCCTGGTTTCTTAGGTGGTCTAGTTATTCCAGCTACCTGGATTGGATTACTAGGTTTCCTTCCTGTCATCATTGGTATCAGTCATCTCATGACTAGAGAAGATGAGGAAGAAACAGTGCAAAATGTGTCAGTTAATTTCACTCCTTCTAATAGACATAGACACCACAAAAAATCACTCTTGGCAACTCTACGCGATCCTCAAACCTACCGCGTTTCCGCTGTCACCATCGCCAATGGAGGAAACAATATTGGTATCTACGTGCCGTTGTTTGCTAGTAGTAATCTTCCCAGTTTGGGGGTTATTTTGTGCGTTTGCTATTTGACTGTTGGGTTGTGGTGTTTCCTCTCTTATAACATGACTAGTAATCCTCTGATGGCTCCGGTTCTTGCTCGATATGCTCGGAAAGTCTTCCCGTTTGTCTTAATCTGGTTGGGAATCTCTATTCTGATGAAGAGTGAATCTTACCGACTTTTACCTAGTGTTGCAATGCTTTTTAATTCTTAAGAAACATAGGGAGAAACATAGGGAACAGGGAACATGCTCTTGGTTTAACCACAAATAGTGATTTAAGGAGAAACTGATGAATAAACCAAATTCCAAAAAATTAACTCACTGGATTTTAACTGCTGTATTTCTAGTATTTGTAGTAGGATTTTCTCTACTTAATCAGCCTAATGCCCTAGCTCAATCACAAACCCTATCCGTACCTAGCGAATCCACATCTGCACCAGTAATATCTCCAACAGCATCGACCATAGAGTCTGTAACAGCAAACGTTAGACGCTTATTAGAAACCAATGAATGTGTAGGGTGTAATCTGAGTGGAGCAGTCCTAAAGGACACAAACTTGCAAGCGGCAAACTTGGAGGGTGCCAACTTGCAAAATGCAGACTTAGAGAGGGCAAACTTACAGCAAACAAACTTGCTAGGAGCAAACTTGCAGGGAGCAGATTTAGGTAAGGCAAACATAGCAGGAGCAAATCTAGAGAAAGCAAACCTATTTAATGCAGACCTAGAGAAAGCAAACCTGTTAGGAACAAACCTGCTAGGGGCAAACCTACAAAAGGCAGACTTAGAGAAGACCAATCTAACATCTGCAAAGATAGAGGGGGCAAACTTGCGCTTCGCTGATTTGGAAGATGCAATAATACCCCCAGGAATAACGATTCAGTAATTAAAAGTGCCTAGTTATATCGGTAATAGCGGGCCGAACCCGTGAATAATTCACAATCATTATGTAGGGGCGCAGTATGCTGCGCCCCTACTGTGTAGTTTATTCTTCACCCAGTAACTGCTGTTCTTCAGGAAGCAATTTCGTTTCACTCACTGGTTTTTCGCTGTCAATACTTGTCGAGTCTGCATAAGGCCTAATAATCAAACTCACGCCAATTGCCCAAGCGATCGCAACCATCCAACCTGCAATAATATCACTGGGAAAATGAACTCCCAAATACAGCCGTGTCCAGCCAATCGCTAATACATACAAGCTACCCAACATCGCTACCAACCAGCACCAAGCACTACCCCAGGTCAGAACTACCAAAATGGCAATCAATGTCATACTAGTCATGGCATGACCACTGGGGAATGAATAAGTAAACTCTGGTGTCACTGAGTCCCAGAGATGCGGACGGACTCTGTGCCAAAATTCCTTGGCTGTGTGGTTGATAATTGCACTACCAGCAGCGGTAATAATTAAATAAGTGAGCGATCGCCACCGACGTTGCAGTATTAGAATGAGTGCGATCGCACTTAGGATGGGTAATACAGTCCTAAACGAACCCAGTTTTGTAAACATCGCCGCCAATGTATCTAACTTTGGCTGTGCTACAGAGTGAATTGTTACCAGAATTGGCAAATCCCAAGGAAAGCCACTCGTATTTTGCTGCACCTCTAATCCCAACAGTCCAAAAATTTGTAGTGGTAAATATACACCCACGAACAATAGCAACAGAGAAGGCCAATGGGTAATCAATAGTTTTTGCACAAACCCTACAGGCGACTTTGACTTTTGCGGCGATATTGCTGTGAGTTGATTTTCATCATTGACTTTTTCTGACTCTGCCATATCAAATACAGTATTCTGCTAGGACTAATGTAGATTTTGTTCTTAAAATACAGCAATATAGCTAGATCGTATACTCTCAAAATGTAGATATAAGCTGCTACGCAGCTTCCAGAAAGAATCTGGTTTTAATACTAAGCGTAACTTTATACAAAGATTTTGTATCAGCCCATACGACCCCTAGACTTTTGGAGTTTTTTTAGTTTAAAATACGGTAAATCAATCAAGTTTTAGTATTTTCAGAAATGTCAAAGCAGTTGGTAGAAAGTTTAAGTTGTACAAAACGCTCTGCACAACAGCGTTACGACCAATCCTTTAGTTTCAACTAAACTAAACCGCATTCGCAAAACCCCGGTAAAGGACAGGAGTATGGACTTTGTATTATTGCCCCTCTTCAGCTTTTTAGTTGGCATTGTTGTTGGTTTGACAGGAATTGGTGGCGCTTCCCTTATCACTCCCATGCTGATTTTCGTTTTTCAAGTTCCACCTGCGGTAGCAGTCAGTTCTGACGTTGTTGCTGCTACGCTCATGAAAGTCGTTGGCAGCATCAAGCACTGGCAGCAACAAACCCTAGATGTAGAAGTAGTGAAATGGTTAGCTTTGGGAAGTGTTCCTGGTTCATTGTTCGGGGTAGGAATATTGCACCTAATTAGACAGACTGGAGAGGATAACCTGAACAATATCATGCTTCACTTGCTGGGTATTGCGATTCTGTTGGTTACAGTTTTGGCGTTGCTGCAAATGCTGTTGTTGACCTTCTTCCCAAAATTGCAATTACCTGAACTGCCCAAATTTGACTTAAAAACTAAATTAGGGCGCTTGCAGACGATAAGTATAGGAGCATTTTTAGGCTGTATAGTCGGTCTGACTAGCGTTGCTTCCGGTTCAATGTTTGCCTTAGTGCTGATTGCATTTTTCCGCCTAGATGCACGGAAATTAGTCGGTACAGATATTTCCCAAGCAGCAATTCTATTGTTATTTACCGCGCTTGGACACCTCACCTTGGGAACAGTTGATTGGAGTCTGGTATTACCGATATGGCTAGGCTCAGTACCAGGGGTATTACTGGGTGCTAAAATCTGTCAAATCGCACCGCAAAAACCATTGCGGTTTATTATTTACTCTATATTAATGATGGTCAGTTTGAAGTTAGTTTATTAAGTTGTCGTGCAAAATAAATTAATGTACCTCTTTCATATATGATGTACAAACCCAAGCCAACTAAGAGGGTTCGTAGTCAGCAGCAAGCGTGCTTAAATGAGGACTAAAGTCCTTACTACAAACCTATCAAAATGAGTGTGGTGGAGTAGTAGGATTGTCAGGAATTATGATTATCCAGTCAGACATTCTCAGCAAATCAATCAGGATATACCGGCATGAGTGAGTTAATTACTACACTCTTAATTGGGTTTTCAGCCTTTGTTGCAACTAATATTGATGATATCGTCATTTTATTATTGCTTTTTTCTCAACTAGATTCTAGCTTTCGGTGTCGGGACATTGTTGCTGGTCAATATCTTGGTTTTACAGCGCTAGTGATTGCCAGTCTTCCTGGTTTGTTTGGTGGATTAGTCATACCAACAAATTGGATCGGCTTATTAGGATTAATACCAATTGCTATGGGGATCAATAATTTGATCAATCGCGAAGAAGATTTATCTGATGAAATTGCAATCACAACAGATGAATATCAAGACTCAAATATTGCTAGTTTGATCAATGCAAAAATTTACAGTGTTGCCGCTATCACTATTGCTAATGGTAGTGATAATATCAGTGTTTATGTGCCGTTATTTGCGAGTAGTAATGTCGGTAATTTTTTGATAATTATTGGAGTTTTTTTTGTACTGATAGCAGTTTGGTGCTATTTAGCTTATAAATTAACTTCTCAAACAAGTATTGCGAATATATTAAGTCAATATGGTAACTCTATCTTGCCTTTTGTATTGATAGGGTTAGGTGGGTTTATTGTTCTAAAAACAGAAACTTTGAGCCTTATAAAGTTGCTGGGTAGTTGTATTTGCTTAGTGATTCTGCTGAAAAAGGATAGTTGAATTGCACTCATCGGATCGAGAAATTTAATAAACTTGTACAGGCTCCTGCATCGCAAGCTTTTCAAAAGCCATCATTACCTGTGTTTGAAAACGTTGACGGTGTTTTAGCTTCCAAACAGGTTGAACAATTTCCAACTTTTTACCCGGCGATTTTTGCGGATCGATAATCTGCACAGCGTGTAATGTCCCCAGCATCACTTCTTTTGTAACCATAGATTCGGGAATAGCAGCCGCGCCAACACCCCTTTCTACTACTACTTTCACCATTTCGCTGGTGTTGAGATACAGAACAACATCCAGGTTGCTAGTTTCAATTCCCCAACTTTGCAAAGCTCCCTCAAACATCTGCTGTGCGCCGGAACCAGATTCACGCATTACCCAACTAGTGGTGAGCAATTCTTCGAGATAAATTTCAGTTAGCTGGAACCAAGGGTGAGATTTACCAACGACAATTTGTAGGCGATCGCTCCCTACAATTTCTTTCTCCAATGAGTTCTGCAACGCAGGTTTGATATCCCCTGTGACAAAACCTAGATCGTACATTCCTACAGCAGTTCCCTCACAAATTTCTTCTGCATTCCCCAGCGTACAATTGATAAAAATACCAGGATACTGCTGTTTAAAGTCGCTAATTTTTTCGGGTAGCCAATAGTTACCAATAGTGAGACTCGCGCCTAACTTCAACTCTCCCCGTTGCAAATTGTTTAATTCCTTCAAACCGCGTTCAGTTAAATCTACTTGGTCGAGAATTTTCTGTGCTTCACCCTGCAATAACTTACCAGCATCTGTAATTTCAATATGGCGCCCAATGCGATGAAATAACTTTACCCCGTACTCTGTTTCCAAACTTTGAATTGCAGCACTCACTGCTGGTTGGGTGATATAAAGCGCTTCCGCAGCGCGGGTAAAATGCAGCATTTCCGCTACAGCTAAAAAAATTCGCAACTGCTCTAGCGTCATTTTGGCTATTTACAAATTGGTGAGTGTTTTGACTAGGATAGAGTTATTATACGGTAAAACAGGCGAAAAACTGTAGATTAATGAAAGATTCATAAAAGACGCGCGTTACGAACCGCCACCCGCCGCCAATGGGTAATAGGTAATGGGCCAATTACCCATTACCTATTACCTAATATCAATAAATTCCATCTATGAATTTGACAAAAAAGACTGTTTGCTTTCAATAGTGGGGAGCCATAAAGTAAAACTAATGATTGCTTCTTCCCTAGAAGATAAACACAACTAAACCATTCAAAATCAGAAATTTTCAGCCTCACGCAGAGGAAGACATTTGCGTGGGTGGTTTTCTGGAGATAAGAAAAGTATACGTCAGGCGGAGGTGCAAAGGAAGAAAAAAATCACTATTACACCAGTATCACCATAACGGAGACATATAAATGAGCGGATTGCTAACTGCCATTCCCACTGGACTAACTGCCTTTGCTGCAACTAATCTTGATGATATTGTTATCCTGTCACTGCTTTTCTCACAAGTAAGTGTGTGCTTGCGGCGTCGCCACATTGTTATCGGTCAGTATCTTGGTTTTAGTGCGTTGGTGGTTGCAAGTTTACCCGGCTTTTTCGGCAAACTTATCTTACCGGAATCCTGGATTGGTTTACTTGGTGTAGTTCCAATCATCATTGGTATCAGTCGCCTACTACATCTAGATACTGAAGATACGGAGACTGATACCCAAACTTCAGATTCTCCTCAATCTTGGTTATGCAGTTTGCTTTCTCCCCAAAGCTATGGAGTTGCAGCAGTAACAATTGCTAACGGTGGCGACAATATCGGGATTTATATGCCATTGTTTGCTACTACGACTTGGGATAGCTTGCTGATCATTTTAGGGGTGTTCTTCTCGATGGTAGGTGTGTGGTGTTATACCGCCTACTACTTAACCAAGATCAGTGCGATCGCTTCTGTGATTACTCGCTACGGTAATTCTCTGGTTCCCTTTATCTTAATAGGATTGGGTGTTTCCATTTTGACGGAAAGCCATACTCTAGAAGCCCCTATCTTAGCTATTATCAGCTGTGTAATTATTGGTTCTTATCTGTTAATTATAGGCAGGAATACATGGCGAGAAATGTACGGATTTTTTTTAGGCTCACCTGAACCTAAAGTATTAGCTCGAACTGATCCTAAATAAATTTACATTGGCTAGAAGCTGCATCAATAGATAGAGGAAAAAATGGTTACATATCACCTTAGATTAAGGTAGTTAGTAATTAGTCAAAAAGACCTGTAAACTTGATAAGGAGAAACATATGAAACTCTTTAAAATCAACTTTGTCAAAATCACTCTTGTTTGCTTGTTAGTGCTGGTGAATTTTGTAATGATTGCTCAACCATCCTGGGCAAGTAAAAAATATACATCCGATCCGGATTACATAGAAATCACTAAAGCCTTAGAATCTGCATTACAGGACAAACAAACCCAAGGTGCTACACCAGAGCTTCAGCAAAAGATTTCTAATTTGCAATTCCAGAAATATATCATTGAAAATAGTGAAGAATCTTGTGGAATTTGTCGCAATGAAACAGGAAAGACACTATTAGTCTATGGTCAAAAACCGAAAAAATCTAGCTCTACCTACGACAATCAATTGTATCTGTTACCCAATGGTGCAGAAACTGATGACGAATGGGATTGTCAAGGTGTTTATATCCCTGGTCAAACCGCTACAGAAGGGCAGGAAGCCACACCTGCTCAGGCTTTTAAGATTGTGCATGGAACTCGGTTAGTTGCTACAAGCAATCCCCAAACCGGCGAAATAGAATTCAATCTCCCGCCGGCAAAAATTTTCCAATCTGGCGAAGCCAACTGGTTTATTCCTGATAATTTACAAGCTGCACTCGATGCTAGAGTTACCCCTGCAAAAATTAATGATTAAGTAACCAGCGTTGATTGAAGGCGGCTACTCAGAAAAAATAACATTTAAAAGGTAATAGACACTCTTGCAATCGGGGAATCTCCACCGCCTCCATTCCCCCTAACCCCCAATTTGAGGGAATGGGGGCTGGGGGTTAGGGGAAAGCTTGTATCGATGATTCGGGTAGGATTCTACCACTTTTGCCTATTGCCTGCCCGAAGTTTAAATTTGATTTTAGAGTTTTTCTATACTAAATTACCTATACAACAAATCCAAAAGTTTGTGAACTGACAGACGTTCGTCTACGATTTATAAAAATTTTTATTTACTAGATTTTCATAAATCTCATTTATTAAATATCTGAAATTAAAGACAGTTATTTTCAAGATTTTCATGCGAAAATATGAATTAAATATTAAATTTTTAAAATGTCACTTATAGATATAAATTCTATGAAGATAGAGGCAGAAAAGATAGAGGCACAGAAGTCAGAGAAATCACAAAAATACAGATCAGATCGAGTACGGGATCATTTGGCGAATGAAC
Source organism: Pelatocladus sp. BLCC-F211 (assembly GCF_041928655.1). Classification (NCBI taxonomy): domain Bacteria; kingdom Bacillati; phylum Cyanobacteriota; class Cyanophyceae; order Nostocales; family Hapalosiphonaceae; genus Pelatocladus; species Pelatocladus sp. BLCC-F211. Next base: position 18,852 of record NZ_JBHFLM010000127.1, read on the forward strand.
GTACTTATCTAGCATGGATGCGGAGTGGTATTGCACTCATGGGTTTTGGTGTTTTGATTGTGCGTCTGCGTATCCTCCGTCCTCCCCTAGCACCACAACCTCCTGGTAATGGTTGGAAGTTGGGTTTAGCATTCGCTTTGGTAGGCGTGTTGACAGTAATGCTGTCAACTCAGCACTATTTTGCGGTTCGTCGAGATATTGACGAGGAAACCTATCAACCACCGGATCGTTGGATTATTCTTGCGAGTCTAGCAGTCATTCTTCTTGGTGTAGGAGTTATCTATTATGTCTTCACAGTTCCTCTAGATTATTTGCAGACTTTTGTGCTGGATTAAAGCAGGTGTAGGTTTGTGCGCGATCTATTCTAGCTAAATGTAATACATCTGATTTTGCTGTAAGCGTTGCTCTCTTTGTTCATACAGGTCTTGAATAGTGTAGCGGTTCAAAGCCTCTTGCGTTGCTTGGTCGGCTTGTTGCCAAATTTCCTGTATCAAGGTTTTTTCCAAAGTATTTTCTGGTGGGTTTTCTCTTTGTTTTTGCTCTCCTTCTAGCATGACCACAACCTCTAACAATGTAATCCGCCAGGGTTCACGCATCAAAAGAAATCCACCTCTAGAACCACGTTGGCTCTGCACTATACCCGCACGCCGCAGACTAGTAAGAATTTGTTCTAGATAACGCTCTGGTATGGGTTGCTTGGCGGTGATTTCACCCATAGTTAGAGGAGTTTTGTGAGTATAGTGGTTTGCGAGTTCTAACAAAGCCAATAGCGCATATTCCACCTTGGCAGATAGATCCAAGAGCATACAATTTTGACTCTTTAAGTTTTTAATCATTATACTACGGTTAATCGATAGGCTTATTGCAATTTATGCGAGATATTTTTAGAAAAATTGTCTAATGGGATACAGTTTCCTGAATTATTAAGTAAAATTTCATAATCCCATCGAATTGCCGGTGTTTTTGAGGAGTATGTCGTTCTAAGCCGGATTAATTGAGAAACCCATGCTGTATGCTTGCATCAGCGCGGAAGAACAAAAAAGTAATTACTGTTTATCTATCTATTTATAGTAGTTTATTTATTGTTATTTTTAAGTCTATGTGACATACTCAATATTAAATACACTATCTCGACCGACTTTTAGTATATTGCTCAACCCAAAAAATTTGATATTGGAAAAGGGGTGTTACCTTCGGAAGTCATTTCCTGCCTACGTTTGTGACCCTCGATTCATCTCGGCGCCATAATCTTTGATTTGGCGGGAGTCTTTTCTCGGAATTAGGTAAGCAGACATATCATTAAACTTTTCATGCTTAGTGATGAAATTTTTTCATTAGGACTGCCTTCTACTGAGAAGCATTTTTAGAAATCTTGGTGTAAGGAATTAATAATGCTAAGAGATTCACAAGGACTAGTAGTTACGACAGATTCGCCAGATGCGATCGCAGCCATTAACCGCTTCATTGATCAGGCACTTTTTTATGGCAAAGATGCAGAAATAGCGATTTTGCAAGCAATCACAGCAGATTCAACTTGTGCTTTAGCCCATACCTATGCTGCTGCTTATTATCTTTCCCAGGAAAACAGGATAGCTTGGCAGCAAGCGCAACCCCACTTGCAAGCAGCACAAAAGAATTCAGCCAAGATTACCGACAGAGAACAATTATATGTGCAAGCAATATTAGCTTGGGCAAACAAAGAGATTGATGTGGCGATCGCCTTCCAAGAAGAGATTACCAACAAATTTCCCCGTGATTTGATTTCCGTGCAGCAGGGACAGTATCACTATTTTTACTTAGGTGACAAAGACAGATTACTACAAATTGCCCAAAAGGTTCTACCTGCCAATCCTAAAAACCACTATTTATACGGTATGGTTGCGTTTGGTTTAGAACAGTGCCATCAGCTAGCAGCAGCAGAAGCAATGGGGCGTAAGGCAACAGCCATGAATCGCTACGATCCTTGGGCGCATCATGCCGTTGCTCATATTTTGGAAACTCAAGGGCGAGTGAATGAGGGTATCGCTTGGATGGAGAGTTTTGCTGATAGTTGGGAAAACTGTAACTCGATGCTGTATACCCATAACTGGTGGCATATTGCCCTGTATTATTTAGAACGAGGTGACATAGAGAAAGTTTTGTCACTCTACGATATCCATATTTGGGGACGTGCCAACAAGCGATCGCCCAAAGACCAAGTCGGAGCAATTTCACTCCTATTAAGGCTAGAGTTACGCAGTGTGAATGTGGGTAGTCGCTGGCAAGAACTGAGTATTTATCTTTACCCTCGTATTCATGAACATGCTCTTCCTTTTCAAGACCTGCATTACGTTTATGCAATGGCTAAGGCAGGATTTACGAATTGGGTAAACGAGATGTTATTGAGTATGGAACAACACATCCTGAGTATAAATCCTTTCTTACGACAGGGCTGGATAGAAGTAGCAATTCCCGCAGCCAGGGGAATGGCTGCTCATGCCAAAGGTGATTTCAATACAGCCATAACCCAACTCAAACCAGTTTTACCACGCTTGCATTCTGTTGGTGGCAGTCATGCCCAGCGAGTTTTGTTTCAACAGGTTTATCAAGATGCGCTATTGCTGACAGAAAAGCAGAGTTGGCTTTATGGGATTACTGCTTGAGATCATGTCCGCTTGAACACTTGCGTTATTCGTCAAGGTCGGTAATTGGTAATTGGTAATGGAAGTCTCGTTTTTGGAGCGCCATTCATCCCACACTGAATGGGTACATTACAGTGTGGGGCTTCTGTTGGTTTAAACTAATAAAAAAGTCTTACCAATCGAATGTAAATACTGCTACTCATATTTATTCTTTGATGCAGTCTTATTTAAATTTATAAATGCTCAAACGTGTTTCTTTTAAGTAAATACACTGAGTAACTAAAATTTCTTAAGATTCTAAGTTAGATGTTAGAGATTTTGTCCCAAACCTTTTAGTAACTTGGCTTGAAACATAGATATTTTAAAGCTATTTCTTATTTAATAAAGTCTTTATTATTACTGTCCCGATTAACGTTAACATAGTGTTTTTAGAAATTCTCATGTAATATTTTTTTCTTCCTTTGGGAAAAACCTAGATAGTGTGTGGTCAATATCCGCTATAAAATGTCTTTAGTATTAGATGGGGCATCTACAGTGAAAATACTTAAATACGTAATTTTGAAAAGACACACTCTTATTGATGTAGCTGAAAATTTGGGTATTTTATTGTTCAAACTGGATAGGATGAGTCTTTATCCACAGTCACAGCACCTACAGCAAAGCAATTTCGTCAGGATGGTAGTCAGCACTCTGGCGCTGAATTTCGGACTACAACCTCCACCACCAACTCAGGATAGCTGCTATAAAGGACTACTATTCGAGACATTTTGTGATAGTGATTATCCAGAAGAGCGAGGAAGCGGAAGAGTCGGCTGAGTAAATATGTAGTAGATGCGTTGTCGCTCGCGAACCCACCCTACCAAATTTTCAAATTAACTTGCCTAATCCAGATCAGTAGAGACGCGAAATTACCCTGCGGGAACGCTAAAAGCGAACGCGTCTCTACATTCTTTTTCACGCCTATGTCTAATGATTAATGTCTTTCCTTATCAATTTCTCCCTCAAATGGTTGCACACCTGTTTCTGGGTAATTGTCATCTCTAGGAGTAAAAATTCTCACAAATCCGCCGTAAATGTAACGAAAAACTTGCTGAGGAGCTTCTATAATTTTCTGCCAAATACTGCTTTTATTTGTTGTATTAGTCATACAATATTCTCCTGAGTTGTTGAAAAGTGTTGAAAAATTTTTTCACAATTATCCCAGCATCTTTTTGATTAGTACTTAATTAGTGCTAACTTCAGCAGCAGCACGAGTATGCATGGTATCTTGTAAGTGTTCTTGATGCTGACGTTCTTTTGTCATTGCTTCTCGTGCGGCTTCTTGCACGGTGAGATCCACTTTTACCACACTACGTTTAGCTGCTTCGACTTTGGGAAGAGTAAGTGTCAATACACCGTTTTTAAATTCAGCTTTGACTTGATCATTTTGAACAGGAACTGGTAAAGGTACTATCCGTTGAAACTGACCATAGCGGAATTCGCTTCTGACAAAACCTTTCTCTTGTTCTTGTTTTTCTTGTTTATATTCTCCAGCAATTGCAACTACATCTGTGCTGACTTCCACATCTAAGTCTTTAGCTTCCATACCTGGAATTTCAGCTTTGAGAATAATGTCTGTATCGGTTTCTTTTAATTCAACAGCTGGTGTCCAAGTTGCATTTACTTTTGGAAACAGACTCTCATGTTCTTGACCATGCATCCACTCATCAAGCAGATGATTGATTTGTTGACGTATAGTATCGATTTCTCTAAAAGGTTGCCAACGAATGATAGACATATCCTCTCCCCCTTTTATAACTAATAACTTTTTTGTTTCGAGCCAAGAATACTTTGGGGATCAACCTTGTGATAGCTGGCTCTACTTTCAGAGTAGGAAAAGAATATGAGGAACTTGTGAAGATATTCAAAAATTACGAATTATGAATTACAAATTATAAATTATTGTTGACTAATGATACATAATTATTATAAATTCCAACCCAAAGCTAACGCCACTTGAAGAGCCAATTCTAAAGGATTGAATGGTTTTGCGATCGCAGCCTTTATACCCAACTGAGCATAACGGCGACGGTCAGAAGCTTGGATCTTGGCAGTTAATAAAATCACCGGGATCGCTTTTGTTGTTTGATTATTTTGTAATTTTTCAAAAGTAGCCAGTCCATCCATATCTGGCATCATCACATCTAGCAGAATAGCATCTGGTTGGTCATTTTCGGCTTTGCTGATACCTTCTTTTCCAGAACCTGCTGTTAACACTTGCCAACCTGCTACTGTTTCTAAGCAAATTTTAGCGACTTCTTGAATATATTCTTCATTATCAATTACCAACACTTTTTTATTTGTCATTCTTACCATCCTGATTACAAATTATCTGGCTTTTTAACTCCGCATTTGATTGTATAACTTGGTGCAATAAATTCATCACCCGGTGTTCAAATTCTTGTGGTGTCACCTGTCCTTTTTCCAGAAATTCTGTATGTCCTAGTTTGAGTCGTTTTCTCTCAGAGTCTTCTAGTTCTTTCGCCGAATAAATCATCAATGGAATCTTGCAAAGTTGATTGTGTTGCTGTAGCCATTCCACAACTGTAAATCCATCACCTTCAGGTAGAATCAAATCTAGAATCAGCAAATCAGGCTTCACTTTCTGGCTGAGATGAATTGCTTCTTTACCTGTTTTGGCATGGACAATATTAATATCATGTAGCTTAAATAGAGTCTGCAAAACTTCCGCCAAATCGGGATCATCTTCAACCAACAACACACGAATTTGTTTAGCAGAATTTGTGAGTGCTTGTCGTAACGACTCAAACAACAAGCTTTCTTCTAAAGGTTTACTAACCCAATTCACAAAATCTTGATTTGGTTTGCTGTTATGAGTAGGTGTGCAAACACTGCAAATAATGATGGGAATATCTTGAGTATCAACCCGTTGTTTGAGAACTGTCATTGTTTCCCAGCCATTCATACCGGGCATGAGTAAATCTAGTAAGATCACATCTGGATGTTGAGTAGATGCAGTTGCGATCGCCTCTTCACCACTAGCGACTGTAACTACCCGATAGTGGCGTTTCTCCAGAAGAGTTTGTAACCCATTACGAATATCAGCATCATCATCACACACAAGCACCAAAGGTACATGATCACTATCATGGTCTTCTAATTCACTAATCTGAGAAACCTGCAATACAGGTAATGTAAAGTAAAAACTACTACCCTCGCCCAATTGACTATCTACCCAAATCCGACCACCATGCTGCTGGACAATACTTTTACAAATCGCCAAACCCAAACCAGTACCCTCATGATTGCGTGAATCCGAAGAATCCACCTGTTGAAAGCGCTCAAATATACTCTCTAATTTATCAGATGGGATACCACGCCCAGTGTCACGGACTTTAAATAAAATAGTGGGAAAACGAAAAAAGCTGCTCCCATGTCCCCCATGTCCTCCTTGTCCCCCCATCCCCACGTCCTCTTCCCCATTCCCCAATTCTGCACTTAACCAAACTGTAGAACCAGCAGTAGAAAATTTGATTGCATTACTTAGTAAGTTCGTCAGGGTTTGCACAATGCGATCAGGATCTGCCCATAGCTGTTGAGATAAGCTAGACACCGAGAGAGTTACCTGAGCTTTGTCAGCTAGGGGTTGGATGACATCTATGGCTTCGGCGAGCAAATCAGCAACATTGCAGGTTTGTTTTTCCATCTTGACTTTACCTGACTCAATGCGCTCGATATCAAGAATGTCGTTGATCAGTCTCACAAGACGTTCTGTACTATCCACAGCAATTTGCAGCAAGCGTTTTCCCTGTTCTGAATCGGGTTTGATTAAACTACTGGCTAACATTCCCAACGAACCATGAATTGAAGTTAGAGGTGTGCGGAGTTCGTGACTGACAACAGAAACAAATTCATCCTTCATCCGTTCTACTTGCTTGCGATCGCTTATGTCTTGCAAGTAAACCGTATATACTACTTCTTGACCCAGTTTTAACTTAGAAATAGAAGCCTCTGCTGGAAACTCTGTACCATCTTTGCGTCGCCCGTAAATTTCCCGACGTTCTCCCATGCGCCGAGCAACTTTTGGAGATTTACCAAAGTCTGTTACATACTGTCGATGTGCCTGAGTATATTGTGATGGGAGCAATAAATCTAGGGGCTGTCCCAAAACTTCTTGACTAGTGTAACCAAAAATTTTTTCCGCACCTTGGTTAAACAGAGTAATCTTTTGACTGCTATCAATAGAAATAATCGCATCATCTGCAATGGATACGATACCAGCAAACATCGCTTGGGAATTCCGCAGTTCTTCTTGGGCGCGTTGGCGTTCGTTGAGTTCAGATTGGAGTTGTTCGTTAATTTCAGTTAGCTGGGCTGTGCGTTCTGCTACTCGCAGTTCTAATTCATCCTTAGCTTGGCGTAATTCTTGTTCTATTGTCGCTTGTTGAGGCAGATGGGTGTTGAGTTGCGTCTGTGCTTGCGTGTTTCCTGTTTGATAAATTTCTCGCATCCGCCGTAAGCTAACCCGTTCTAGGCGATTGACAATCCGAGTAATCAGTTCTGGTCCAACGATAGGTTTGCTCACAAAATCATCTGCACCAACCGCAAAAACCTGATTAACAATATCAGCATCGTTATGAACTGTGAGAAATAGGATTGGTAGTTCACTCCATTGGGGGTCATTACGTACGACTTGACAAATTTCTATACCATTCACACTCGGTATTTCTACATCGAGAATGAGCAAATCTGGCGTGACTGCTTCCAGAGTTTCCCAAAAATGCAGGGTATTTTCCAAGGATGTCACTTTGATCCCCCAAGGCATCAGTAATTTTTTTAACAAAGCTCCGATTTTTGGGTCATCGTCTACAGCGAGTATGTGTGCTTCTGCATGGGGAGAATCTTGCAACACTTGCTTGACTGCTTCTAGCACTTGATTAGCAGACATCGGCTTGGGTAAAAAGGTGTGTCCACCATTGCGAGCAGCTTGTAAACGGTTGCTAAAATCACTGTCTTTGGTCAAAACTATTACTGGTACAGGGGGCTTACGCTGATGCAGCTCTGCTAACAAGTTGAAACTGTCTTCGTGATCTGAAGAAATATCCGGATCTAACAGTACAATATTAGGATGATTTTGATACAGAATATTTCTGGCAGTTATAGTATCAGTAGCGATCGCCACCTGTAAATTTTTGTTATGAGCTGCTTGTTGAATTTGATCAGTAAAAGTGCGATCGCAATCTACCACCAACAACAAAGGATGCTCATCTTCAGAATCTAGCCTAGATTTTGTTTCCTGTTCATTACCTGCAATTTCCTGGCGCAATTGCTGTACCCACCCAACAAACTGAGTAGTGTCATCTTCACTTAGGGTTTTATTAGCTTTTAGTAACTGCTCAATTTTGCGTGCGAGTTGGGAACCAACAGCAAAACCAAAAGTACCTAATGATCCAGCAAGGGTATGTGCCTCTTGTAGAGCCTGTTTGCGTAGCTTTTGATTCAATCCTTGACTCTTAGCATCATCAGCAGCTTGCTCCAACAATGCTACCTGTTCTTCTACCCTAACTTTATATTTATGCCAAACTCCAGCAATAGCCGCAAGTGTCTGTGGTTGAGAAGACGTGGTTTCTGAAGATTCGGAGAAGGAGAGACGCGGTGACGCTTGTGAAGACTCGGAGAGTGAGAGACGCGGTGATGCGGAGAATATTTCATCTGTATTCCCCGTGTCTCCGTGTCCCCGTGTCCCCGCGTCAGAGTGTCCCCCATGTCCCCCTTGTCCCCCTTGTCCCCCATTTCCCCCTTGTCCCCCATTTCCCTCATCTCTCCCGCTCTCTTCTCTGCGTGGTTTTAACCGATAACCAATACCATAGACTGTTTCAATTAAATCCCCTGGCGCACCCACAGATTTTAATTTCTGCCGTAATCCTTTAATATGGGTACGAACGGCCTCTTCTCCTGGTATGTCCTCATAAGACCAGAGATGCTCCAAAATCATCCCGCAGCTAAAAACTCGGCGACTATTTCGCAAAAACAGCTCCAGCAAAGCATATTCCTTGGGAGTTAATGATAATAGCTCTTCAGCGTAGCTAACTTCACAACTTGTGGGGTCAAGTCGCAAATTACCCCATTCCAAAACCGGTTGGGATGCGACACTACCGCGACGTAACAGCGCCCTGATCCGAGCAACTAATTCTTCTTCATCAAAGGGTTTGACAAGGTAGTCATCTGCGCCAGCATCCAAACCAATCGCCTTTTCATGGCTGCTATCACAACCAGTCAATAACAAAATTGGCATTTGCAAACCACGCGCTCTGATTTGCCGACACAGAGTAATACCATCTATCTCCGGTAGGATGACATCTAGGAGAATTAAATCGTAATCATAAGTTTGTACTAAATCCCAAGCTGCCTGACCATTTGAGGCTACTTCCACAGCATAATTGTAATTAGTAAGGACAGCAGCAAGCACATGGGCAACTAGCTCATCATCCTCGACAATTAATATTTTCATTTTAAAGAGTTAAATTATATTAATCAGATCAAAAACTTACATAGGAATCTGGTTTGGTTTATGAACTTATTAGTTGAGCCGGGGAACGCTTAACAGAAAGTGTACTAAGTTCTATTCAAAAATCAAATGGGAAGCCTACAGACGCAAATAATTAAAATTTAAGTCCAAAAAATAGTCATCACTGTGATCTTAAAAAAGATATCAAAAAGAGTTAATCTCGCTTTACAAATGTCTAACCTTATTTTACAGATATTATTAAAGGAATATAATCGTGAACTTTTTTATCGGTTGCGCTGTTTGGGCATATAAAGGCTGGGTAGGCGAACTTTTTCCATCAGGTACTCGCCCTGCTGATTTTCTCCATCTCTACAGCCGTCGTTTCACAACAGTGGAAGGTAATACTACATTCTACGCTATACCAAATCAAGAAACTGTAGTTCGCTGGGCAACTGATACACCACCAGGTTTTGAATTTTGCTTAAAACTACCACGGGATATTACTCACAATCAACAGTTACAACCTTATATCGCTGATGCTGGGAAATTTATCGAGGTGATGCGTCCTTTAGGTCAGCGTCTTGGCCCGATTTTTGCCCAGCTACCCCCCAGTTATGCACCGACATTAATTGATGATCTCACCGCTTTTTTGTCAGCTTGGCCGCATACAGAAATACCACTAGCCTTGGAGGTGCGACACCGCGACTGGTTCAAAGAACCCCATGCGACTAATTTAACTGCACTACTAGAAAAATTAGGTGTGGGAAGAGTATTACTAGACACTCGCCCAATCTACACTGGCGACGACGATCCCCAACTAGAATCAGAACGACGCAAACCCAAACTACCAGTGCAATTTAGCACCACAGCACCTTTTAGTTTAATTCGGTTTATTTCCCATCCCAATTTAGAAATTAATCAGCCTTTTATGGCAGAGTGGGTTACACAAATTCAGCAATGGTTGCAGCAGGGAAAGCGAATATACTTCTTTGTCCATTGTCCCGTAGAAGAGCGATCGCCAAACACAGCTCGTCACTTCCAAAAATTACTCGAACAAAGCGGTGTCAAAGTACCCCCCCTACCTTGGGATAACTTAGATTCTCCACCCAATCAACTGAATCTTTGGTAATTGGTCAATTGTCAATTGTCATTTGTCATTGGGGAAAACAAGTCAAAAAGTTCTTAATTTTGACTTTTGACTTACCCTACCCTGCGGGAACGACTTTGTCGAACGGGAAGCCGCTTGCGCGTCTATGACTTTTGACTTGTTTTGTCCCCGATCCCTTCAAAAACCTAAATGCTTTTGCAAAGCTTGACGCATGATATCTACAGGTACACTTTCGCGTTGTAACCAGATTTTTAATGCTGCTGCGCCTTGTTGGACAAGCATTTCTAGTCCATCGATGGCGGTTGCGCCTATGTGTTGCGCCTGTTGTAAAAATTTTGTTGGGTTAGGGGTGTAGATTAAATCGTAGGCGATCGCTTGTGGTGACAAATTTGCCATTTCTGCTGCACTCAAGGGCGATTCATCTACCTTGGGGTACATACCGATGGGAGTTGTGTTAACAAGTAAATCCGCTTGCGGAATTAATTTTGGTAATTCATCCCATTTGTGAACACTGAGATTAACTTGCAGTAGCGAATTTTCCCAACTCTTAGAAAAATCTCTCAATCGCTGGACATTTCGCCCGACAACATGAATTTCTGCACATCCCAACTGTGTACAACCTGCTACTACAGCCCTAGCAGCACCACCATTACCTAAAATAACTGCTACTTTCTGACTCCAATCTTGATGATATGTTTGTAAAGGAGCAAGAAATCCTTCGATATCTGTGTTTGTACCTACCCAGGAGTTATTTTTATTAGTAACTGTATTGACTGCTCCTACGGCTTGAGCTATGGGTTCTACTGCTGACAAAAGCGGTATAATTGCCTGTTTATGAGGAATAGTGACACTAAAACCCACAACACCAATAGCAGCAAACCCGGAAATAGCGGTGTATAAATCTTCTGGTTTAATGGGAAAAGGCAGATAGATGTAATCTATTCCCAATTGAGCGATCGCTGCATTGTGCATAACTGGCGACAGTGAATGTTCCACTGGATGTCCGATGACTCCGAGAAGTTTGGTTTTTCCTGTAATCAATTGTTTGTCCTTTGTCATTGGTCATTAGACGCGATGTTCCTCGCGTCTGTTCTTTATTCTGCTAATCACTAACCATTAATCACTAGCCTACAATTATTAGAGGTTACTTAACATTTCTTTGGAATCATGCAGGCAACAATAGTCTCCTCTACAACCGCTATTCCGGGTAAAAATTGGCAGTGGCGAGAACATAATATTTACTATGTACAAGCAGGAAAACCCCAACCCCAACATCCACCTTTACTGTTAGTGCATGGGTTTGGTGCTTCTACTGACCATTGGCGGAAAAACATTGCTGAACTACAGCACGATTTTGAAGTTTGGGCTATAGACCTTTTGGGATTCGGACGTTCAGCAAAGCCAAAATTGGAGTATAGCGGTGATCTGTGGCGAGATCAGCTTTATGACTTTATCACTGAAGTCATAGGTCAAAAAGCTGTGTTAGTAGGTAATTCTCTGGGTGGCTATGCTAGCTTGTGTGTTGCAGCCCAACGTTATGACGCAGTAGAGGGTTTAGTATTATTAAACAGTGCAGGCCCGTTTAATGAGAACGAGCATACAGCTGAACCAGAAGCACTGCAAACTCAAATAGAACCACCCCAACAGCCAGATAATTTGCAAAAACTTTTGGGTGATGTTGCTAAATGGATTTTTCAACAATCTTTTGCCCAGTTTTTATTATTTCACTACGTTCGGCAAAAAAGCGTCATTCGTCAAACTCTAGAAAAAGTTTATCTTGACAAAAGTGCAATTACAGAACAATTAATAGAAGAAATTTCTCGCCCTGCTTATGATCAAGGTGCTTTCGATGTCTTTTCTTCGGTGTTTAGAACTCCCCAAGGCGAAAAAGTAGATATGCTACTCAAGCAATTAACTTGTCAGTTATTACTATTGTGGGGAGAAGCTGATCCTTGGATTAACGCTAGAGAACGTTCTCAGAAATTTCGTCAATATTATCCCCAATTAACAGAACACTTTCTGCGGGCGGGTCATTGTCCCCATGATGAAGTACCAGACCAGGTTAATTCCTTACTGCGGGAATGGGTTGTTTCTGTAGTTATTGCTTAGTCTGGGATTAGTCGTCTATCAATCAATACGGTTCAGTTAAGAAGAAATGTAGAAATGTAGGTTGGGTTGAGCGCAAGCGAAACCCAACAAAGCCTTGATAATGTTGGGTTATATTACTCTGCGAGAAGCCGCGCAGGGCGCGTCTACGTTCCTCAAACGCCAGGTGCTACAACTCTTGGGACCCCCGCAACGCACTGGCTCCCCAACCTACGCTAGTTTTAGTTTTTAGCCTTAACTGAA
>NZ_JBHFLM010000128.1:0-19616 GCF_041928655.1 Pelatocladus sp. BLCC-F211
TTGGGTTACTCTGCGAGAAGCCGCGCAGGGCGCGTCTACGTTCCTCAAACGCCAGGTGCTACAACTCTTGGGACCCCCGCAACGCACTGGCTCCCCAACCTACGCTAGTTTTAGTTTTTAGCCTTAACTGAACCGTATTGGCTTATAGACTACGTAATACCTCTCAAAGTCTAAAGCAGCTCAACACTACAGTGCAAAGGACGATATAAACCTCGTCCATCTTGAAAAGAGGAGTTTTTCAAAAAGGACATTATGTAGGTTGGGTGGAACGGAGTGTAACCCAACATTAACCAGACTACAAAACTACAGTTCTCAAAGTATACGTGGTTTAGTTAAGCTCTCGATAGAGACAAAGCAGCAAATTTCAAAGCTGATAAACGTTAAATAATTTCTTATTTAAGAGTATTCTGCTACACAAACAAAGTATACGGATTTTGTAGTCAGCGGCTCCAACCGTGACAGCAGCGATGAAGAGGACTGAAGTCCTCACTACAAACGACAAGCTTGAAGGTTTTTCGTTGCCTTAGAATAATTTAGATTACGATAGAATTGTAGAATTGTTAAGGCTTATTTACAGAATCTGTATTTTCCCTCAAATTCTGTTAAAGCAGTCCACCACTATATATAAACTGTAACCCCTCTTAAAGTACTGGAACGCGCTTATTATGACGCTCCCAATCCGCAACGTCGCTATTATCGCCCACGTAGATCACGGCAAAACAACCCTCGTTGATGCTCTTCTCAAACAATCCGGCATTTTCCGTGAAGGGGAAGACGTTCCGGATTGCGTCATGGACTCCAACGCCCTGGAAAGGGAACGAGGGATTACTATTCTTTCTAAGAATACGGCTGTTAAATACAAAGAAACGCTGATCAATATTGTTGACACTCCCGGACACGCTGACTTTGGTGGCGAAGTGGAACGGGTACTTGGGATGGTTGACGGTTGCATCCTGATTGTCGATGCTAATGAAGGGCCGATGCCACAAACCCGCTTTGTATTGAAAAAAGCCTTAGAAAAAGGACTCCGCCCGATTGTCGTTGTCAATAAAATTGACCGTCCGCAAGCAGACCCCTACGGCGCAATTGATAAAGTCTTAGACCTGTTCCTAGAACTAGGTGCAGACGAAGACCAATGTGATTTCCCCTATTTGTTCGCCTCTGGTTTAAGTGGTTACGCTAAAGATGATCTGGAGGACGAACCCAAGGACATGCAACCCCTATTTGATGCGATTTTGCGTCATGTTCCACCACCAGTGGGTGATGTCAACAAGCCATTACAACTGCAAGTTACCACCCTGGATTATTCTGAATATCTGGGACGGATTGTCATTGGTAGAATCCACAACGGTGTCATCCGTATGGGACAGCAAGCCGCTTTGGTGACAGAAAATGGTAACATTGTCAAAGCCAAAATTACTAAGTTGATGGGCTTTGAAGGTTTGAAGCGAGTTGAAATGGAAGAAGCTTCTGCTGGTTATATTGTGGCAGTGGCTGGTTTTGCTGATGCGAATATTGGTGAAACAATAACTGATCCTAACGAACCTCAAGCTTTACCACTAATCAAAGTCGATGAACCAACATTACAAATGACCTTCTGGGTGAACGATTCACCTTTTGCTGGTCAAGAAGGTAAGCTGGTGACATCTCGACAAGTGCGCGATCGCCTTTTCCGTGAACTAGAAACTAACGTCGCCCTCCGGGTTGAAGAAACCGACTCTCCCGACAAATTCCTCGTTTCCGGTCGTGGTGAATTACACTTGGGTATCTTAATTGAAACCATGCGCCGTGAAGGCTACGAGTTCCAAGTATCTCAGCCACAGGTAATTTACCGCGAAGTTAATGGTCAACCCTGTGAACCTTACGAACTCCTAGTACTGGACGTTCCCGAAGATGGTGTTGGTAGCTGTATCGAACGTCTCGGACAACGTCGCGGTGAAATGCAAGACATGCAAGTCGGTGGTAACGGACGCACTCAACTTGAGTTTGTCATTCCCGCCCGTGGTTTAATTGGATTCCGGGGTGAATTCATGCGGATGACACGAGGCGAAGGAATCATGAACCACAGTTTCCTAGATTACCGCCCACTCAGTGGTGATATTGAAGCCCGTAATAAAGGTGTGCTGATTGCCTTTGAGGAAGGGGTTTCTACCTTCTACGCCATGAGAAACGCTGAAGATAGAGGTGTATTCTTTATCACACCAGGAACAAAAGTCTACAAGGGTATGATTGTTGGTGAACACAACCGTCCCCAAGACTTAGATTTGAATGTCTGCAAAACCAAGCAGCTTACTAACCACCGCGCTGCTAGTGGTGACGAGTTAGTACAGTTGCAAGCACCAGTGGAAATGAGTTTAGAGCGTGCTTTGGAATATATCGGCCCTGATGAATTGGTGGAAGTTACACCTCAGTCAATTCGTCTGCGGAAGATGGCGAAGAAGTTAGCGAAACGGTAAGTAATACTGAAGTTATATTTAGAGATGTGTCAATGGCACGTCTCTATTTTTTTGTGTAATTAGAATTTGTACAATGACAAATACAAGCTGTGCGACTGAAGATATTGGGGAAAATTACAATAGACATCTCCAAAAATTAAATATGCGTTATCCAGAAACCTTGTAGAGACGTAGCAGTGCTAGGTCTCTACATTCATTTTCACTCCCAGATACAGAACTGACGCGTCTATGTGGTTAGTTTTTTCATGATTTTGCGTAAGTCCTATTACAGTGTAAATCTAACTCGTTAATATACTGATTTAAGAATTAACTTCATCAACTCTTCAGTAAAACACTTATGTATTGTGAATTTCAGAAATTGATAGGTTAAGTTGTTGGTTGATAGGTAATTATTCCAAAAAACAAACAACAAACAGCAAGTTATGAAAATCATCAAATATATTACTAATTGGTTAGAGATTCGTGCTTCTACTCCTACGTATAGTGGTTGGGTATTGGGGGGAGTTGCTATTTGCTTTTTTGGAGCAGCGATGAATACAATGGCTGGTTGGCTTTATGCGATTAGTGGTGTTAGCTTCGCTTTACTATTCATAGCTGCTGTCTTACCACCGCGATCGCTATTTAATTTAATAGTTAAGCGCCATCCAATCCAAGCAGTCACAGCTGGAGACGATTTGAAAATTGAATTAGATATTATCAATCCGACAAAGAAGGCTGTTAATTTGCTGCAAGTTGCAGATGTGGTACCTTTCATTTTGGGAAAACCACAACAGCAAGCCATAGAAACGATCTTGCCTCAAAATAGTTACCATTGGGTGTATTATTATCCTACCGAACGTCGAGGTATTTATCGTTGGCAAACTGTTGAACTTGCTAGTGGTGCGCCTTTGGGGCTGTTTTGGTGTCGTCGCCAGCGCGAGTGTACTGCAAAGGCGATAGTCTATCCCACAGTGTTAAACCTTACCAGTTGTCCTCTGGTTGATAGAATTGGGCAAGAAGATAGCCGCCAGGGTGATCCTCGTGGTGTACCTTTGCAGACAGCAAATGAAGGACTCGTGCGATCGCTACGTCCTTATCGCATAGGTGATCCGATGCGTCTAATTCACTGGCGTAGCAGCGCTCGTTACGGAGAATTACGTATACGAGAGTTGGAAATAGTTACTGCTGGGCAACAAATGGTGATTGCTCTGGATAGCAGTGGAAAATGGGAAGAGTCTAGTTTTGAGGGGGCGGTAATTGCCGCAGCTTCATTGTATATTTATGCACAAAAACAGCAAATACAAATACAACTGTGGACAGCATCTACAGGTTTAGTCAAAGGCGATCGCGTTGTTATGGAAACCTTAGCAGCAACCAATTCTGGTGAAGATGCAACAAATCTCCCTCCCACAAGCGACCCATTGATTTGGCTGACTCAAAACCCCTCTACTCTCTGTTTGCTTCCTAGTGGTAGCCGTTGGTTATTATGGCAAAGTCTGCAAACACCAACAGAACAAGTAGTAGTCAATCGAGACTATCCCGGTATAGTTGTACAACCAGAGCAGCCACTACAACTCCAGTTACAACAGGCTGATTTGAAAGCGGGTGTAGGGGTATAAGGTTATTTTATTTTTGCAAGAGGTCTAATAAGCAGTGCAAGGAAGTACTATGATGGAAAACAGATGCACCCTTTGGCAATTTTTGCGGAAAGAGGAAAACTAATGATTGGAGAAGGAATTATAGTACCGTTGCTCTATTTGGTTTTGGCCGGAGCTTATTTGTTAGTTATACCCGTGGCCGTACTGTTCTATCTGAATCAGCGTTGGTATGTAGCTAGCTCTATAGAACGCGCATTCATGTATTTTCTGGTGTTCTTCTTCTTTCCGGGTTTGCTAGTTCTGTCACCGTTTGTAAATATACGACCGAAACGGCGGCAAATTGAAGCGTAATTGAGTTGGTAGGTCATATACTTATGCGACGTCTTGACGCTGTGGGTATTGTTTTTGGTGTTTTTATGACAGGTGGCTTGGCCTATCTAGTACTGCAATTGGCTGGTCTGGATAATTTAGAAGCAGGTATCTGGAGTCAAGTCTTCCTAGTCGGTGGGTTAATTGGCTGGTTGATGACTTATATTTTCCGGGCTGTTAACCACAAAATGACCTACCATCAACAGCGCGATCAATACGAACAGGCTTATTTCCAAAAGCGCTTAGACGAACTCTCACCCGAAGAACTCGCAAAAATTCAAGCTGAGATAGAACAAGAAAAGGATTCGCAGGTGTAAAATTGTCATTTGTCATTTGTTGTTTGTCATTTGTCCTCAAGTTAATGACTAATGACCAATGACTAATGACCAATGACCATTGTACAGACGCGATTAATTGCGTCTCTAATGACCAATGACAGTAATTTCCGACTGCTTTGAAACCCTCAAACAAAATCGTAAGTGCGCCTTGATTCCATTTATTACTGCTGGCGATCCAGATTTAGAAACAACCGCAGCAGCTTTGCGAACTCTAGATAGCAGTGGCGCGGACATAATTGAGTTGGGTGTTCCCTACTCTGATCCTCTGGCGGATGGGCCAGTGATTCAAGCCGCAGCTACCCGTGCTTTAGAACGAGGAATAACCTTAGACCAAGTGCTAGAAATGGTGAAAGGAACTACTCCGAGTTTGCGATCGCCAATTATTCTTTTCACCTACTACAACCCTATTCTGAATCGGGGTATAGAAAATTTTCTCCAACAAATCGCCACTGCTGGTGTAGCTGGTTTAGTGGTTCCAGATTTACCTTTAGAAGAAGCCGCTAATTTACTCGAACCAGCAGCAAAAATCGGCATTGATGTAATTTTACTGGTAGCTCCCACCAGTTCTGCGGAACGCATTGCAGCAATTGCCCGCGCCTCCCAAGGATTTATATATTTAGTTAGTGTTACAGGTGTCACGGGAATGCGATCGCAAATGGAATCGCGAGTGTCAGATTTGCTCAAGCAAATTCGTAGTGTGACAGATAAACCCATTGGTGTTGGTTTTGGTATTTCCCAACCAGAACAAGCCCGACAAGTTAAAGACTGGGGTGCAGATGCAGCTATTGTTGGTAGTGCGTTTGTCAAACGACTCAGCCAAGGAACATCCCAAGAGGGATTAGATGAAATCGCCTCGTTTTGTCAAAATTTGAAGCAGGCGATCGCTAGTTCATAAATTAATTTAGGGACAGATACAGAAATATTACTGAGAAGTTAGTTAAAAAAAAGTAATAAGTATATGGAGATACTGAAACATCAACCATAAACCAGTAAAACTCCCACCCAGAGCAAGTTTTATCTTCTGCTTTCTTCTTTTTAGTTTTTTCTCCTGTCTCTATTTATCAAGTTTTTCCCCTAAGCTTGGTAGACAATTTAACAAATATAGTCTTGAATATATAAAGCAGATACGGGGCATTAAAATATAGAGTATTATGCAGTAGTTGAGTACCGGGTGTGTATAGTTCAGTAAAGTGTACATTTATATGAGTGTGAGAGTGTCTAGATTCCAAAAAACCGTAGTTACGTCGCTGTATAGGGGTCAAGGCGATGAGTGAAAGTATGGCATTTATCGGCGGCGTTGCTGTTGCTGGGCTAGCGGCTATCCTTTTGCTAAAAGGGACAGGAACATCTCTGCAACAACCAAACATTGCAATTCCTCAAATACCCAATTTAGTGCCGCAAGCACAATCACCTTACTATCAACCCTACCCAGCACCCCCCCAAAGCCCACCCGTAAGCCCCAATCCTGATCAGAGTGTCGCCGTCGAACGAGCAAAGATGGAAAACGACATGCTCAAGCGGGAAAATGACCAACTCAAAATGCAGCTTCAGCAACTTCAAGTTCAAGCCGCAAATGCTCAAAATGCTGCTGCTTACTATCAGCAGCAATTGCAAAACCAAAATAATACAGCACAGTTGCAGCAGCAAGAACAATCTCAAAATCGCTGGTGGTCTTCACCCATAGTTTGGGCTGTGGGAGGTATGTCTCTGACCATTGGTGGTGGTATTGTCGTAGCTGGAGTCTTATCTTTATTCTCTCCTAAACAACGTTCTACTCGTACTGTTCAGGTGATTCATCCCTACAACGGTTCGACACCACCTTTAGCTCCTGTGCGTCGAACTGAATTCCTACCACCCCGGACAGAAGCAAGACGAGTTGATGCACCAGAATATGACGACACCTATTAAGTTAGTCGTCTAAAAGAATAAATAACAGTTCTTGTGGTTTAGATAAACTACAATTTCATCGGTGTGCATCGGTGTACATTGCGAAAATCCGCTTGCGCTTCTAAGTTATATCAAGTTCGGCTAATTGCTTGCGATAAAAAGCTTAGTCATTGAGTTTATTTAATTGGTTTTTCCCATTACCGATTACCAATTACCAATTACCGACCTCGACGAATAATACAATTATTCAAGCGAACATTATACAAGTATAGTTTTTGTGAATGACAATATTTTTTGGTATAATCACACTCTGACCTAATAGTTATTCTATGGATAGGCTTTGAAATCGAGAAACCAAGCCTGTCATAGATGAATTTGTGTTTGCTCACAGAGTAATTCTGATAGATATTTTTTGTGAATATTTATTAGTTAAACCTCGTCCATCTTGAAAAGAGGAGTTTTTCAAAAAGGACATTATGTAGGTTGGGTGGAACAGAGTGTAACCCAACATTAACCAGACTATAATGTTGGGTTTCGCTGTCGCTACACCCAACCTACAAAACTACTACAAAACTACAGTTCTCAAAGTAGACGTGGTTTATTTTTGATTGCCAAAAAGCATAAATTTTTGCAGATGTATTTCTCTGAAAAGAGAAATACACAAAAGTCTTTGTATATATAAGTGGACAGTTTCATAATTGTCTGTCCTAACTTAGTTATGAGCAATTCAGTACCGATCATTGTTACTATTATATTTTTTTACATTTTATTTAAAGAAAAAAGCGAATATATACATTTATCTAAAACCAGACAATGGTAAACTAAAACACCAAAGTTTAAATTTAATTGACGATATTATTTATATAATATGAGATTGAAATATTTTTAAAATAAAGATATGGCAAGTATTTGGTAAGTTAAACGCAATCTGTATTTAAGATTAAATCTATTAACAAGAATAGTATCTTATTTAACATTTATTTCTTTGTATCAGTGAATATTCTGTTACGCGTAGATTCTCTTTTGTAAAGATAATAAAAAATACTGAATAATTTTTTATAACCCTGATTGCTTATAATTCATTTGTGGGTAATATTACTGAAGTGCGATTTTAAAAATAAAATTTAGCCTAGTTTATTGAGAACGGCGTTTTTGAGATTTTGCATCAGAAACGTATTAACTTAAGAGCCAGGTTAAATAACTGTCATGACTATGTGACCATCAATTAGGTTGATAGCGGAATTCCCCCATCACCTAATTCATGATCTCTCTGTTTGGCAATACTTTAATTAAAGTTCTCCCTAGTTGTGACTCCGTGAGAGTTCAGTGTTCTAAAGACAAAACTTAAATAAGTTTGTGCTTTATTCAATAGAGCTAATTATTGTATTATTCCTTCGTTGCTGGCATGTCTTCGCTGCAACGATAGTGCTGTAATAGCTATGTTATTTAATCAGAGTAGGGTTATTTCAGTGGTCTTACCTCATGACAATACAAGATTAAAGACAGTATTTGTCATGTTATTCAAACATCTGCATTATTTACAGTCACAAATCTGAGATAATTAGACTCCCATCACAAAAAAATAATCTTACTCAAGGGCGGTGAAATTGCGATTCCATTATCAAGTAAACAATTCAGTCTGTTGTCTTTCCATCTTACTCGCAAGATTTATTTTGCAAACCAACAGAAAAGAAGTTCCGAAGCACTAGCAAGCTGCTGTGACTTCAAAATCATTTGTGGTTTAACTGAATTATTCTCCAACGCTGTTATACGTATCTATTTAACAGATGTAGTTGAGATTGTTTGAAAATCACAATAATTCCTGGTTTTTTGATTAAAAACCCTAAATATTGGAAAAACTGCTGTTATTAATTAATGCCTTCCAATGACTTCTAAAATTTCATGGTTGAGGCATTGGAGCCTCTTTTGTCCTTTTTACATTTTTAGTATTTTTACTTTCGGGATTTTTCCAGCTTTTTCCCAAACAAGCGTGATCACAAATACTGCTCGTGGTAGTGCAGATAATCTTCCTGATAGTCCGACAGGAAGGGTAGTTAACTCCAATGAGGTAACTTTGAGCGCTAGTCAAGCAGCACTAGAAATCATCAAAACAGCAGACAGAGCAGCTGCCGAACCGGGTGATACAGTCATCTATACTCTGACGATTCGCAATACTGGTAACTCCCCAACCAACCAGATATCAATCACAGATAGATTACCCTTGGGAATGCGCTTTATTTCCAAGTCGCTCAAAGGTTCGATAGGAAATAGACCTGTAAACTTGAGCGCAACCACTGGTTCAAGTCGGACAGTCACCATCAACTCCAATGAAGGACTCCAACCCAATCAAAGCTTGATAGTCAATTATGCTGCTGAGGTTACACCAGATGCAATTCGGGGCGATGGTAGAAACACAGCCCAAGCTAGAGCAGGTAATCTTACCAGTAACCAAGCCAGCTATGTCTTACGAATTCGACCAGGTATCTTGTCTGACTGTGGCACCTTAATTGGACGTGTATTTGTCGATAAAAACTTTGACGGTGAACAGCAGCCGAACGAACCAGGTGTACCAAATGCTGTGATTTATCTGGATGATGGCAACCGGATCATTACCGATGCTAATGGTTTATTCTCTTTAGCCAATGTCGTTGCAGGTTATCGGACAGCAGCCCTAGATTTGACAAGCTTACCTGGCTATGCCCTGGCACCGAATAAATACTTTATCGAAAGCAACAGCCAGTCTCGCTTGGTCAAACTAGCGCCCAGTGGTATGGCAAGAGTCAATTTTGGGGTTACGCCTGCGTTCTCAGGGGGGAAACGATGAAAAAAATCAAAAAGCTTTACCAAAATCAAAATTCTTTCTTTTACCTTTTTGGTCTTTCCTTACTATTTGTTTCTCCCAACGCAGTTTTTGCCAGTGTAGTCTCTGGAAAACAAGGAAACACTCCGACACGGGGACGTGAGGACACAGAGAAACAAATCTCCGCGTCTTCCCCTGTCCTGATTGCTCAGAATTCACCATCTTCCGGTGATCCTAACTCGGTATTTCAACAAGATCCGACAATTGAATTTCAACAAAACCCTAACTCACCAATCCAACAACAACCCACTTCTCCAACACCAGAGACAACACCAGCAACAGAGAATTCACCAATAACTACCCCTGCTACGAGTCCAGGTAAATCAAAAATCACGCTGGAAATCACACCTGTAGGCGATCCGCGTGTGCAAGCCGATGGACGCTCCACAATTAAACTGCAAGGAAGAATTATTGATGAAAAAGGTGAGATTATTCGCAAAGATGCGATCGCAACCCTCACCACCAGCGCTGGTAAATTCGTTGGCGCCGACCAAGACAAAGACCAGGGCGGGTTTCAGGTGCGTGTGATTGATGGGGAATTCATTGCCACCTTACAATCAGACATCAAACCCCAACAAGTCAGAATTCGAGCCGCGATCGACAAGATCAAAAAACCATCGCTCAATGTTCCGAGAGAATTGGGTGATATCAAAAATCCCACCTTTCCCCAACAGACAGATAATTCCTGGCTAGAGGAATTTGCCCAAGTACCCATAGAAGCCTACACCCAAATTGAATTCAGTACCTATCTGCGACCTTCCCTAGTAACAGGGGTACTGAATTTGCGGATTGGGCCAGGAGGAACTAATTATTGGGGAAGCTTGCAAGAATTTCTCAATCCCAACGAGATAGACAAAGGCACAACCGTAGATTTTTATGGAGCTGCTTTTGCTACAGGAAAAATCGGAGATTGGTTATTTACAGGTGCATTCAATAGCGATCGCGCCATCAATCAAGACTGTGAGGGTAACAATCGCCTGTTTGGTGGTACGCAGTTCTGCGAACAACCCTATCCAGTTTACGGCGATAGTTCCACCGCTACCCCCACCACCCCTTCGATTGACAGTTTCTACGCTCGTTTAGAACGTACTCCCTCGATAGTGGGAGCAGAACCAGATTATTTCATGTGGGGCGACTACACCACTAATGAATTTGCTCGCGCCTCCCAACTGTATACAGCTACCTCTCGCCAACTCCACGGTTTCAAAGCCAACTACAATCTGGGCAACCTGCAAATCACAGGCTTATACGCCAACAATATTGAAGGTTTCCAACGGGATACCATCGTTCCTGATGGTACTGGTGGTTACTACTTCCTTTCCAAACGTCTATTAGTTCCTGGCAGTGAAATTGTTTATCTCGAAGCAGAGGAAATTAACCGTCCTGGTACGGTGGTAGAACGCAAACAGATGATACGTGGTGCAGACTACGAGATTGACTACGATCGCGGCACAGTGCGGTTTAATCGTCCAGTCTTTGCCACAGAACTCAACCCCTTTGGTTCAACTTTAGTTAGACGCATTGTCGTCACCTACCAGAATGAAGGCGGCGAAGACTCCAACCTCCTGGGTGGACGCCTGCAATATAACTTCTCCAACGATTTCACCAATAAAACTTTCGGCGCTGTTAGTTATCTGCGGGAAGACCAAGGCGACCAAGATTTTGAACTGTTCGGGGGAGATTTCTTAATCTCTTTAGGAAATGCAGGTAAGATAGTCGGGGAATTTGCCCACTCCAATAACAATCTGATTACTGGGGAAGAAGCCAGTGGTAACGCTTACCGCTTAGAGGCTTTTGGCAACATCACAGAAAATCTTTTCGGTCAAGCTTACTATCGCGCCGTCGAGCCGAATTTCTCCAACAACGCCACTTTTAGCTTTACACCAGGACAAACCCGCTACGGAGCATCTTTACTAGCCAGACTGAGTCAGTTGACTAGCTTTAGACTTGCCTACGACGTCGAAGAAAACTATGGTACTGCACCCGGTTCCATTACTAGCTTCTTTGATTTATTCGACCCACAGCCACAAAACCGTCCTGGTGAACGAGTCAGTAACGAACTGAGAACCTTCCGAGCCGGAATTCTGCAAAAGCTGGGTGATAGTGATCTCAGCCTGGAATACGTCAACCGTTCTCGTGATGACCGTGTTGGTAATGACTTAGATGGTGATGCGAGTCAGATTGTATCCCGTTTGAAGTTCCCATTGACAGATACCTTGACTTTCCAAGCCCAAAACGAACTGAATTTGGGTGACTCTGACCCCTTGTATCCCAACCGGACTACTTTAGGTTTGGACTGGAAAGCTGCTGAAGGAGTGACATTCCGACTAGCACACCAATTTTATGACGACAGCGAATTACTACCAGGGAATTCCCTCACCACCTTAGACACGATTGTCGATCAAAAATTATCAGATAATACTTCCCTGCTGGGTCGTTATTCTGTACTCTCTGGCTTTGGTGGCTTGCAGGGACAAGGCGCTCTCGGCGTGGCTCAGGGTTGGAAGGTTGCACCCGGATTAAAAGTCAACCTGGGTTATCAATACGTATTCAAGAATATCTTTAATGGTACAGCAGCCGGAGATAGATATCCGCAATACTACGCAGTTGGTCAAACTGCTTCAACTTTAGGACTGTTTTCTGGTTCCGTCTACAGCCTGGGATTTGAATACACCGATAATCCTAATTTAAAAGCCCGTGCCGATTTTGAATATCGTGATGGTGATCAAGGTAATAACCTGGTAATTTCCGCTGCCGCCGCCGGAAAAATCTCTCCAGCTTTAACAGCCTTAGTCCGTTTCCAACAAGCAGGAGAAGCAAACGTCTACCTTCCTAGTACCGTCAATAGTATCGATACAAACGGGATCAGGTTTCAGGAACTGGGAGACACAGCCAATCTCAAAATCGGTTTGGCATACCGCGACCCCACCAACGACAAATTCAACGGCTTGCTGAAATACGAGTGGCGGCAAAACTTTGATTCGATTCCCGAAACTCAACTTACAGGTAGTACAGCCACAGGTCATATCTTTTCCGCAGAGGGTATTTATGCCCCCAATTGGCGCTGGGAGTTTTACGGTAAATATGCTTTCCGTAATGGCGTCACCTACTTCGACGATGAGAGATATGACGGTAGTACAAACTTGGCACAGTTGCGGGCAGCTTTTCGACTGGGTTATCGCAATGACTTAGCTGTTGAAGGACGATGGATTGGACAAAACTCTAATAGCGGCACTGACTACGACGAATTCGGTTTTGCAGTGGAAACTGGATATTACGTCACTCCTGATTTGCGTTTGGGTCTTGGTTACAGCTTTGGTAGTGTGGATGACCGCGACTTTACCGGTTATCGTTCCGAAGGTGGTTTATATGTGAATATCAGCCTCAAGTTAAACGAACTTTTAGGTGGCTTTGGTTTACAAAAACCAGTACCCAAGCAAGAACAAGAGTCGGAAATCCCAACGGCGCAAACTGAACCTGGAAAACAGACATCCCAAAGTAAATTGATTCAGCGTTTGAAACAGAAACAGGCCCAAGTCAGAGGGCAAAAAGAAGGATGAAGGATGAAATTTTGTCATTCTTCATAATCCATGATTCATACTTCATTGTTTTCAGACGTGGTGTCATAGGAGTGAGTAATGTCCAAGTTGAAATTTAAAAGAAAGAAGGCAAAAGGAATAATTTACCTTTTACCTTTAACTGTGTACCTGTTACCTCCAGAAGTTGCTTTGGCTCAAACTCCCATTCCTGGTGTGCGAGTGGTGGTAAATAGCAATCAAGACGGGAGTCCTACCCCTGATAATGCCGTAACTTTACGGGAAGCGATCGCGATCGTTAATGGTACGCTACCAACAGCAAAACTCAGTGCAGCCGAGAAAGCACAGGTGACACCAACCACAACTGGTGCTTCTCGAATTGAGTTTAATTTACCTGCTGGTACAACTACCATTGAGTTACAAACCCAACTACCAGATTTAGCCACTCCCGGATTAGCGATCGATGGCTCAACTCAACCAGGATACGATCCAAAAGGTTCAGCAACGGCGGAAATTGCCATTCCAGTACCAGTAGTAGCAATCACCCCCGCAGCAAATAAAGAGATATTGCGCGGCTTGACTGTGGTTGCTGATGGTGTAACAATTCGCGGCTTGAGTATTTACGGTTTTACGGGTAAACCGATCAAACAGATTTTGGGAAATATAGCTTTTGACACTGACCCCAAACCAGTAACTCTCACTACACCACCGGGAGATATTGTCATTGCTCACCCTTTTCCACCTCCAGATATCAGCCGTCAAAAACCGCCCAACAGTAGTTTTCCCTTCCGCGCCTCTGATGTGCCACCCAAAAATGTTGTGATTGAAAACAACTGGCTGGGATTAACAACTAATGAACAAATGCCTGAGCAAACCTCGGCATTTGGGGTTTATGTTTTTAACTCCCAAGGAGCAACAATCCGGCGTAACCGGATTTATTATCATGATGGCAGTGCTGTAATTACATCAGTACGTGGTGAAAATACGGTAGTGCAAGAAAATATTCTCGTTGCCAATGGTATTGCGGGGATGCCTGATGCTTTGAGATTTGAAGGTTTGGTCAACCAGTCGCAAATTTTAGGCAATTTGATTTGTGGTAATGATGGGGCTGGTGTGTATCTATTCAAACCTCAAGGTAGTGTAGCAATCCAGAATAACAAAATCACTTACAACGGTAGACGCTTGCGCCGAGCAGCAGTTTACCTCATGGGTAGTAATCACCAGGTAGTTGGTAATGAAATTGACTATCAAACCGGGCCGGGGGTCGTGGTGTCGGCTTTTCCCAGGAATGATGTTAGTCAAAGAAAACCAGGCGTCAAGAATATTATTCAAAATAATAAATTTGCGGCGTTAGAAGGTTTGAGCATTGACCTGAATACCCAGCAAAATTTGGATGTCAGCGACTTTCAAATCGGAGATGGACCCAATCCGCGCCGGGATTCCCCTAATCGTCGCCTGGAAACTGGGAATGGGGCGATTAATGCTCCAGAGTTTAAACAAAGGGCATTTTTGCCGACAAGTAACAGCGTCACTTTACAAGGTAAAGCCGATCGCGGTTCGCAAGTGACAATTTACCGCTTAGGTGATTATCAACGGGGTTACGGCGCATTAAGTGAAGTATTAGCAACCGTACCTGTAGATAAGAGTGGTAAGTTTAGCACCACAGTCGAGAACTTGCAAACCGGAGATGTAGTCAGTGCGATCGCCACCGATCCGGAATATGGGACATCGGAACCGGCTCTGGCAGCAATTATTGGCACTGATGGCACAAAACCGAATTTAAAGCCTAGTTCTCAACCAACCCAGCCTCCACAGTGTACTTCTCGACCAGTACCGCCACCACCACCAGAACCACCAGCACCACCGCCACCACCACCAGAACCACCAGAAATTATCCGCATCCAAGCACCAAATAACGTCCACTTTGCCTTAGATAAATCATTTATTAGTGCAGAAAGTGCTGCTGTATTGGATCGGGTAGCAGTAGTATTGCAAAAATATCCTTTCATCGTGGTCGAATTAGAAGGTCACACCGACCCCCGCGCCAGCAATGCGTATAACTTGGCACTGGGTAAACGTCGGGCCTTAGCTGTGAGAAATTATCTACTGCGTAAGGGTGTTAGTCCAGAACGGATGACCATTCGTTCCTTCGGTGAAACTCAACGGAAAACAGAAGGTAATACCCGCGTAGATTATGCACGCGATCGCCGTACAGAAATCATCTACAAAGACGTCCGAGGTATCGAACTTATCGTAGAACCACAAGAACAAGACTTGCAAATAGAAGCTCCCAGGTAGGAATCGGGGAAGTGGGGGAAGTGGGGATGTAAAAGAATAACCACAACCACTCACCACTAACTACTACTAATGTACAGACGCGATTAATCGCGTCTCTACCCATTAACTAACCCCTATTTTCAAATGAAATATTTAGGAACTAAGAAATGAAAGCTCTATTTAAACATTTAAATTTTCATCCTTGTGGGGGTACGCTGCTAGCAGTGCTATTGGCTATTCCTCAAATTCCTCTACAAGGAAGTATTTCTAATCAAAAAGCTGTTGCACAACAAACAAGTTGTCCAGCGGGTACCACACAAGAAACTCTCAATTGGGGAACGACCAATTTCCAAACGGCAAATTTTAATCAAACTTTCAACATTGGGGGCGTCAGCACTAATTTTCAGATGACGGAAAACCCAGCGGGATTTATCCGAGATCAACCACCTCAAGTTATTGGCCCGGTTCCCTACGGGGTTGTCCCTGGCCCCTATGGTGGCATTAATAGTCCATATTTGCGCTGGGGAATAGATGCTACACAAAATCGGGACGGTAATTCGACGCTGACTATCACTTTTGCTCAACCAGTTACTTTGCCTGTTCCCTTAACATTATTGGATGTGGATCGCGATCGCCAAGACGAACTTCCCTATCAGGATCAAGTTACAGTTACTGCATTTAACCAAGGTCAAAGTGTACCAGTTACCCTGACTAATATTGGAGCTGGTGCGGTTGCTCAAATAGTTAGCGCTAATGTGGCACGGGGAGCCGATCCGCGTGTAGACCCAGGAAATTCACCTAATGATCGGAATTTAGGTAATGTTTTTGCGACATTTGCTCAACCTGTCACCCAAATTCGGATTGTCTACCAGAGTGGACCATTGTCCTACGTCGAAAATCAACGACCTGGACAAGATGAAACTATTGGTGTTGCTGATATAACTATCTGTGCGCCTTCAGCACCAGGTTCGATTGGGGATACTGTCTTTAATGATACTAATGGTAACGGTCAACAAGACCCAGGTGAACCAGGAGTTGGCAATGTTCCCCTCACGCTAACTTTACCAGGTGCTGACGGACAACTAGGTACTGCCGACGATACCACCCAGACAACAAATACTAATGCTAGCGGTAATTATTCTTTCACCAATTTGCCAGCAGGCCCTTACAGAGTAACTGTCACTCCTCCTTTTAATTTACCAGAAGTCACAACTGGTGGTGGTAGGCAAGTTGATGTAACACTGAATCCTGGTCAGTCTTTAGATACTGTTGATTTTGGCTTGCGCCGACCGCCTGGTGGTGCAATTGGAGATTTTGTTTTCACAGATCGAAATGGCAACGGTAGTGTTGATAATGGTGATACGGGAATAGCAAATGTAACTTTAACTCTACGGAATAGTACTGGTCAAGTCGTGAGTACAACTCGTACTGATAACAACGGTAATTATTTGTTTACTGGTTTGCAGCCAGGTAATTACACTGTAGAGGTGACACAACCAAGTGATTTCACAGCTACGACCAACACGACTTTAACGGCTAATATCACTGAGGCCAATTCCGAAAATCTAAACATTGACTTTGGTTTCCGTCCAGGTCAGGCGGGAGCATCTGGAGAAACCAATCTGCGGATAGTCAAGCGCATCACCAATGGTTTGAGAAATAATCAGCCCATCAGTGGTGTCAGCTTCAACACTTTTATCAATGACCCCAATAGTAATGATGACGACAGATTACAGCAAGCTGGGCGATCGCCTGTTGGTCAAATTAATCTCCAACCACCCTTAAGCAGTGGTGATCAAGTCGAGTATACAGTTTATTTTCTTGCTGATGGTACTCAGCAACTGCAAAATGCTAGGTTCTGCGATCTCATTCCAGCAGGTACCAGCTATGTTTCTAACAGCCTTTCCGTGATTGGAATTAGCAACCAAGGACAAGTCTTATCACCTTTAGCACCACTACAAGAGTTTGCCAATATTTGTGGTAGTAGCAACAATCAAGGTGCAGTAGTTGTCGGACCCGCCAACATTCCCGGCGGACAGACTGGTTTGATTCGCTTCCGGGTGACGGTTGATTAGAGGGGAAAAGGGATAGGGGAAAAGGGATCGGGTAATGGGGACAAGGGAGACAAGGAAGACAAGGGAGACAAGGGAGAGAATAAACACCAATGCCCAATGCCCAATGCCCAATGCCCAATGCCCAATGCCCCATGCCCCATGCCCCATGCCCAATCACGTTACAATCAACACCGGACAAGGAGACAAATTAATCACACGATTCGTAACACTCTCATGAGCGCCTTCGTCAGTTAAACCAAGTCCCCGACAGCCCATGACGATTAGATTTGCTTCTATCTCATCAGCTACATCACAAATGACAAATGCGGGTTTCCCCTGTCTTTCAATTGTTTCTGTTTGAATTCCTTGTTGGGAAAACGCGACTTTAGCAGTCTCTAGCAGTTTGGCAACATTTTCTGGTGAGGACATAACAACATCCTCTTTTGGTGCATCTGTATCTGGTTCTTCCACCACACTCAAAAGCACCAAACGACTGTTGTACTTTTGGACAACATCAATCACGACATTGATCGCTTCCTGAGTTTCCCGACTTTGATCAATTGGAAACAGAACTTTTTTGAACATTGCATTCACCTGTTGCTTGATATAATTTACTGTCTGCTTCCTGCTTTTGTTAGAGCATGAGAGTGGCTATTTCTCCACATGTTTTGGTATTGTCACCGCAGACAATTAACAAGAAACTAATCACTTAACAATTCTTTGCACCACCTACTCCTGTACAATCACAGAAAGGGTCTAATAAATGTAAAACATAACAAAAAGGCAATCAGGAGGTTTGTGACGTGTCAAAGAAAACTTTAGCAAATTTATCTGCAACTGACTTATCTGGAAAACGTGCGTTTGTACGGGTTGATTTTAACGTACCTGTAGATGATGCAGGTAACATTACAGATGATACTCGCATTCGCGCAGCTCTACCAACTATCCAAGATTTGGTGCAGAAGGGAGCTAAGGTGATTCTAGCAAGCCATTTCGGGCGTCCCAAGGGTGTAGATGAAAAATTGCGTCTGACTCCGGTTGCTAAACGTCTTTCTGAGTTGTTGGGACAAGAAGTTGTTAAAACTGATGACTGCATCGGTGATGATGTTGCAGCTAAAGTCGGGTCTTTACAAAACGGACAAGTACTGTTACTGGAAAATGTTCGTTTTTACAAAGAAGAAGAAAAAAACGATCCCGAATTTGCGAAGAAATTAGCAGCTAACGCTGATTTATATGTTAACGACGCTTTTGGTACAGCACACCGCGCCCATGCTTCCACTGAGGGTGTAACACAATTTTTGAGTCCTTCTGTGGCTGGATATTTGGTTGAAAAAGAATTGCAATACTTGCAAAGCGCCATTGAAAGTCCACAACGTCCTTTAGCAGCAATCATCGGTGGTTCCAAGGTTTCTAGCAAAATTGGTGTCATTGAAACACTGCTAGAAAAATGCGACAAGCTCATCATCGGCGGTGGGATGATTTTTACTTTCTACAAAGCTCGTGGTTTGAGTGTTGGTAAGTCTTTGGTGGAAGAAGACAAGCTAGAGTTAGCTAAGTCTTTGGAAGCGAAAGCCAAAGAAAAAGGCGTTACCTTCTTATTACCCACAGATGTAGTAGTCGCTGATAACTTTGCTGCTGATGCTAATTCTCAAACCGTTAGTATTGAAAACATTCCCGATGGTTGGATGGGTTTGGATATTGGCCCTGATTCTGTGAAATTATTCCAAGACGCTTTGGCTGATTGTAAATCAGTAGTTTGGAATGGGCCAATGGGCGTGTTTGAATTTGATAAATTCGCTGTTGGTACAGAAGCGATCGCACGTACTTTGGCTGATATCGGCAAAAACGGTGCAACCACCATTATCGGTGGTGGCGACTCTGTAGCCGCAGTCGAAAAAGTCGGTTTAGCCGATCAAATGAGCCATATTTCCACCGGTGGTGGCGCTAGCTTAGAGTTGCTAGAAGGTAAGGTATTACCTGGAATTGCTGCTTTAGACGAAGCGTAAAAACAGGTAAAAGTCACAAGGATTGGGGACTGGTGATTGGGAAGACTCTTTCCCAGTCCCAGTAACCAAGCTAATATTATTGTGACCTAACGACAGCTTATACATCTATACGGTTCAGTTAAGGCTAAAAACTAAAACTAGCGTAGGTTGGGGAGCCAGTGCGTTGCGGGGGTCCCAAGAGTTGTAGCACCTGGCGTTTGAGGAACGTAGACGCGCCCTGCGCGGCTGATCGCAGAGTAACCCAACATTATCAAGG